>DASZFN010000561.1:0-6239 GCA_035939715.1 Gemmataceae bacterium
AACAATGGTCCCAATGCCAATGCGGGTGGCGGCGCGGGCGGCCAGCCAGGCGCAGGCGGCAATAACGGCGGCGTGGGCGGCAACGGTGGCGGCGCCGGTGGCGGCGCGTTGGGTGGTGGGGGTGGCGGCGGGGGTATCGACCTGGGCGGCGGCGGTCTAGGTGGGGGCGGCGGCGCTCTGGGCGGCGGTGGTGGGGGCGGAGCAGGCGGCGCCGGTGGCGGTGCCGGTGGCGGCGCGGGTGGAGCAGGCGGAGGAGCAGGGGGAGGTGGCGGCAATCTTGGTGGCGGGGGCGGCGGCGCGGGAGGTGGCGGAGGTCTGGGCGGTGGTGGCGGTGGTGGACTGGGCGGGGGCAATGGTGGCGCCGGTGGCAGTGGCGCCGGCAGCACGGGAACTGGCGGCGGGTCAGCCGGGACGGCAGGGGGCTTGACTGGTGGCGGCGGCGACATCAGCAGACAGCTAACTCCCGGCCCCAATGTCGATATCAACAAGCAAACCGGCGATCAATCTGAAACCGCCGTAGCCATTGACCCGACCAATCCGCTGCACATGTTTGCTTTCGCCAACGATAATGCCGCTGCCGGCAATGGCATGAGCGCGGCTTTCAGCACGGATGGCGGCAAAACCTGGACCCAGCGCGAAATCGCCAATGGCTCCGACGGCATCAACGCCGGCTTTAGCGATCCCTGGGCAGCCTGGGACAGCTTTGGCAACCTCTTCATTTCGTATATTGGCGGCAACCCGTCCAGCAGCCTTACGGCTGAAATTGCCGTCAGCACCGACGGCGGCAAGTCCTTCAAGACCGTCCACTCGACGGCCTGCTTCGACCACCCGGAAGTGGCCGTCGGCGCCGGCATGGTTTGGCAGACGTTCGCGGTCAACAGCGGCGGCGGCATCGCGATCAATTGCGTCGGCGCGCCGGTCACGGGACTCGGATCGGTCGGCGCCTTCAAGACCTTCAATGTCCCCGGTTCGTCCGGCGAGAATTTCGGCGACATTGCCATCACCGCTGCCGGCGCTGTGGTCGTGAGCATGCAAAGCAGCAGCAACAGCCCGGGCCCGGATAAGATCCTGGTCAGCACGAACACCGGAGGACTGACCGGCACCTTCACGACCACCATCAACGCCGCGAGCATCAATGTCGGCGGCTTCCGCGTGATCCCCGCGCAACCGGTGCGTACCATCGACGCGGGCATCACCATGGCAACCGACCGCTCCAGCGGCCCTCATAAAGGCCGCGTCTATATCGGCTACACCGACGCCTCAAGCACGTCGACCAATGACACCAACATTTTCGTCATCCATTCCGACGATGCCGGCAAGACCTGGAGCAAGCCCGTCAAGGTCAACGACGACAAGACCACCAACAGCCAGTTCTTCAGCCACATCGCCGTGGATCAAATCTCGGGAAATCTGGGAGTCGGCTGGTACGATTGCCGCAACGACCCGGGCAGCGGCCCCGGTGATACGGATGGCAAAGCCAACACCGATACGGAATTCTTCGCCACCATCAGCACCGACGGCGGCCAGACCTTTGAGGCAAACGTGCAGGTGGCGACCGGTCCTTCCAATGCCATCAAGGACAATGACAACGGCAGCAATGATTACGGCGACTATAGCGGTATCGACTATGTAAAGGGTTTGCTGGTCCCGTGCTGGACGGACAACAACAAGTTGGTCACAGGCAACCCTGATGTGCCGCATTTTGATATCGTCATCTCGGTCATTGTTACCCCCGGCGGCACGCTACCGCCTCCTCCGGGTGGCGGCGGCAGTGGACTGGCGGACGACCGCTTTGAGCCCAACGACACCTCGGACAAGGCCACCCAGTTCGGCGTGCTGAGCGGTTCCCAGCAGTTCGATAATTTGACGATCAACCATCACGCCAACGGCCTTCCCGACTACGATTGGTATCAATGGAGCGCCGGCAAGACTGGAGTGTTGAACATCGTCGTGAATTACACCCCGGCGACCACCGGCGATCTCAATATCCGGGTATTCACGCTCGGGACCAACAACACCATGATCCAGATCGCCTCCAGCCGCAACCTCGGCGTCACGCAGCAGGTGGTGCATGTGATCATTGGTGAGGGCATGCCGATCTTCCTATGGGTCTACGGCTTCAATCATGCGGATGCCTCGTATCAATTGCTGGACAGCATTGTGTAAAGTGCAGCAAATAGCTCGGCGAGGGGGTTCATTTGGACAAAGGCCAAATGAAGCCCCTCCGCCGCCGCAACGAAAACGTCTAGCTCACCTACTCACCGGCACGGCCTGCACGCCGTAGACCCGCTTTCTTGAATACTGCGTCGTTCTTCGTTAATGTGAAAACGCGTTCGTTTGCCGCTTGCCGCCGAGATCTTGGAGGGCGACGAGATGAGTTCTTTACTCCTCGAACAAGTTGTCGCAGGCCGTGCCCCTGCGGTGTTTCCCCTCACGGTAGACCAATATCATCGGATGATCGAATCGGGAATTCTCAAGGAAGGCGAGCCGACCGAGTTGATCGATGGGATTCTGGTCCGCAAAGATCGTAGCGACCGAGGAGGAACTCCCATGGCTCACGGGCCCCGCCATGCTCTGACCGTGAAGCGGGCCGATCGCCTGCTCCGTTCCGTCGACGCCTTCGGCTGGCACCTCCACGTGCAACTGCCGGTGACCCTGTCGGCGCTTCAAGAACCGGAGCCGGACCTGGCTGTCGTGAAAGGCCGGCCTGAAGATTACCTCGAGCGTCACCCCGGTCCGAAAGAAATCGGACTCTTGGTCGAGGTCTCCGACTCGAGTTTGGAATACGACCGCACCACCAAGCAACGTCTCTATGCCGCGGTCGGCATCGTCCTCTACTGGATCATCAATCTCGTCGAACATCAGGTCGAGGTCTACGAACAACCGCTCGCGGCGGAAGGACGCTACGCGCTGCGAACAGACTTTCACCGCGGCCAGGGTCTTCGCCTGACGCTTTCTGCGCAGCAGCCAATCGAGTTCGCCGTGGCTGATATTTTACCGCCGCAAGATCGATGATCCTCAGACACCTCGGTCCAAGTTAACACTTGCCGTACTTGACCTTCCTGCCGCCTTGCGGTTATTATTCCCCTCTTCTCATGCACCCCGGCACAAACGCAAGGAAGTGTTGCCATGCCAGGTTCCGCGCCTGCCATCCAGGAAATGAAGGACATCATTTTGAAACGTGCCCGCGCGCGGCAAGCCGCTATCGAGAGCGGCGACTATGCGGTGCCGCTCCATTACAAACCCCTGCCTTTGCCCGAGCTGCTGGATCTGCTCGGCCAATGGGAATACCGGCGCGATGCGCTGGCCCTGGCCGTGCCGCCGCCGCGTTCGGGCCTGGCGGCGTGGCTCGGAAGATTGTGCAAGTCTTTGATCTCGAAGAGTCTCCGCTGGCTGCTCATACGCCAGGTGGAATTCAACACGGCAGCGATCCGGCACGCGCAAGCCCTGGCCGAGTTTCTCGCGGTGGTCGATAGAAACCAGGCGGAATTCCTGGCCGCTTTCACCAGCCTGAAGCTGCAGGTCCACGCCCTGGCCGGTCGTCTTGCCGAACTCGAACACAAGCCATTGGCCGCCGGTCAGATCGCCGCGGATTTCCGGCCCCGTCTACAAACCGACGCAGACAATTTGCGAAAGTATCACGCTTATCTGGCCATGCTCGTTGCCCGGGAGAGCAAACTTCCTCCGGCAGAGGGGGAAGCGGCGCTTGCCACCGAAGGCCGGAAGCCAGGGAGACATGGCTCGATCCTCGTGCTCGGCAGCGGCCGCGGGGATTTCTTACGGTTCCTTATCTCCGAAGGGATTGCCGCACAAGGAATCGAACGGGACGCCGGGCTTGTGGAGGATTGCCAAGAACGCGAGCTTCCCGTGGTTCAGGCGGATTTTCCGGCCTACCTGAACGGCATCGAGGATGGCTCACTTGCCGGCATTGTGCTGGACCTCAGCCGCTGTGCCATGCCGGCTCAGGAACTGGCATCGCTATTGCGCCGATGCTGGACCAAGCTGAGAAAGGGCGCTGTCGTGATTGTGGAAGTGGACAATCCGGAGACGTCGCCGCCGCGCGCTGCGGTCACGTCACGCGTGCCTGTGGAATTGCTGGCCTTCCTGCTGGAGAGCCAATGTTTCACCTTGATTGATTCCATCTTCAGTGCCCCGGCACAGCCGACGGATACACCCATGGTTCGGACCAGTAGCGATCGGCCATTCGACCTCAGACAGTATGGCCGTTACACGGTCGCCGGACGTCGCTAGGCAGGACGCCGTTTATTAACGGGGGGGTAATGCGCATTCATCTTTTGACGCCGAGCCTCATCCCGGGAGATGCCGTGTCGAACGACGTGCTCGGCATGTGCCGCTGGTTTCGGCGGCGCGGCCTGGCGGCACACGCCTATGCCGGTCATTGCCACGCCGAGCTGCGCAAAAAAGTGCGGCCGCTGCGGGCGTACCGGCGCTATCTCGACTCCCATGACGACATCTTGCTCTATCACCATTCCGTCGGCTGGCCGGCCGGCATGGACCTGTACAGGCGGAGCCGGAACCGCCGTATGATCCGCTACCACAACGTGACGCCGCCGGCTTTCTACCGCCCCTACAACGCCGGCTATTTCCGAGCCTGCCAGCGCGGTGTCCAGGAGACGCGTCGCCTGGCCCGTTCCAAGGCGGAGTTGATTCTTGCCGATTCCGAGTTCAACGCGCAGCACATGATCGCCTGTGGGGCAGATGCGAGCGTGTGCCGCACGGTCCCACCGCTGCATCGGATTGGGACGCAGGAGCGCTTGCCGCTTGACGAGCAGCTCACGGCCCGGCTCAGAGACAGGACCAACCTGTTGTTCGTGGGCCGCCTGACGCCCAACAAAGGCCAGCTTCATCTCATTCGGGCGCTGGCTTATTATCGGCGCTATCTCGGCGGCGACGCGGACCTGCACCTGGTAGGCGGCTTCGACGTCGGCATTCCGGGTTATCGGGAGCAGCTGCAAGCGGAGATTCGCCGTCATGGTCTGCAAGAATCTGTGCACCTGACGGGGAAGGTGACGGCGCGGCAGCTCAAGACCTACTACGCGAGTGCCGCCATTTTCCTGTGCGCCAGCGAACACGAGGGCTTTGGCGTACCCCTGGTCGAGGCCATGTACTACGGCGTGCCGATCGTGGCCTATGGCGGCAGCGCTGTCGGTGAAACCCTGGGCGATGCCGGCCTGATCTGGGAAACTCCCGAGCCGGCTCTCCTGGCCGAAAGCATTCGCGAAATCGACAGCTGTCCGGGGCTTCGGCAAGCCCTCGTGCAAAGGCAGCGCGAACGCTACGGGCGACATTTCTCGCTCGAAGCCAGCGAGTGCCGGCTGGCAGAAGTGCTCGGCGCGCGACTCGTGTACGCGACCTGCTTGCCGCCGGCAAGAATCTGTTGACGGCGCGGGCGGAACGCCGCAAAAGCTGACCCAGTCCAACCGGATGGCCTAAGTGAATATTGATGGTCATCATTGGCAGGCGGAGCATTCGGTCTGGTATGCTCGAGACTCCCACCGCTGCGGACCAGCAATTGCAAAAAAATTTATTTTTCAGGTCTTTGTTATTGACAAAGCGCATTGCTATGACCATGCTTAAGCAACTCAGAGCCCGGCACCGCCTATTGTTGGGGTGACCGGGTGTTTTTATGCACTGAGTCAAGTGCGCTGGCGGAAACCTGCTGCCCTGGAGAGCCGCACGCTTCCTCACAGCCCTGGCGACGGTCGCCCAACGGCCGATCTCGGGTGGATCCAGCCGGGCGGGGCAAGTCTACGCTTCGATTTTTCCATAACCTGGGAGTCAACATGAATCGTCTTCTGCCCTTGGGCGGAGGGGCTGTCTTTGCATGCGGAGTTTTGCTGTTTGCTTCGGGTACTTGCCTGGCGCAAAATCGGTTTGGCGGTGGCGGCGGAGCTCTTGGTAATGGCGGCGGAGCTCTTGGCAACGGCGGTGGAGCTCTTGGCAATGGCGGCGGTGGCGGCAGCACTATCGGCGGAGCCATCAGCCAGGTAAATCGGCCCGACCGGATGATCTTTAGTGCTCAGCAACCTTTCGGCGGCCAACCCCAGGGTTATCTTGGAGGCGGCATCAGCGGCGGCGGCATCGGTGGCGGCAGCTTCGGCGGTGGCGGCAGCTTCGGCGGCGGCGGCAGCTTCGGCGGCGGCGGCAGCTTCGGCGGCGGCAGCTTCGGCGGCGGCAGATTCGGCGGCGGTAGCTTTGGCGGCGGCAGCTTCGGTGGC
>DASZFN010000562.1:0-1698 GCA_035939715.1 Gemmataceae bacterium
CCACACGATCACCAACGTCGGCTCCGGCGGCGGCGGCAGCGCGTCCAACTGGGCGTCGATGTACGTCATTCTGAAACCGTTCGACGAACGGCGCGATCCCAATCTCAGCGCCAAGGCCATCATCAAGCAGCTCAAGGCCGCCTGGGATCAGCAGATTCCGGAGGCCAAAGTCACCGTCAACGGCGCGGCGCCGATCCCGGGCCTCAGTCAGTCCGGCGGTTTCAAGCTGGTCGTCGAAGACCTTGGCGGGGTTGGCGTGAAAGCCTTGCAGCAAGAGACCGAAACACTGACGGCGGAGCTGGCCCGACAGCTTGGACTGAATAACGTGGTCACCAACTTTCGGCCGCACACGCCGCAACTGCTCTTGAACGTGGACCGGGACAAGGTCGAAGCCTTCGGCGTACCCCTGTCGGACGTCAATCAGACAATGCAAATGTACCTGGGCTCCTCGGGGGTGGGCAGCTTCAATGCTTTTGGCCGGCATTGGCAGGTCACGATCCAGGCCGCCGGGGAATTTCGCAACAACGTTGACGACGTCGGTCAGCTCCAGGTGCGGAACAACAAGGGACCGATGGTGCCCCTCGGCGTTCTGATCAATCTGGCCCCCCAGGATGGGCCCCTGTCGCTTCAGCGCTACAACCTCCATAGCGCCGCGTCTATCACGGGCAACCTGGCGCAGGGCGTGAGCTCCGGGGAGGCGATCACCAACATCGAGGCGACGGCCGAGCGGACGCGGCAGCCGGGAATGGGCACGGAGTGGACCGAGCTCATGTTTCTGCAGATCCGGGCCGGCAACACCGCCCTTTTTGTCTTCGCCCTGGCGGTGCTGTGCGTCTTTCTGGCCCTGGCGGCGCTCTACGAAAGCTGGACCATGCCCCTCGCGGTCATTCTGGTCGTGCCGATGTGTCTCCTGTGCGCCCTCGCAGGAGTGTGGGCCACGAAGGACTCGGTCAACATCTTCGTGCAGATCGGTCTGGTGGTCCTGGTAGGGCTGGCGTGCAAGAACGCCATCCTGGTCGTCGAGTTCGCCCAGCAGTTGCACCGGGGCGGCAAGTCGCGGGCCGAGGCAGCCGTGGAAGCGTCTCGGTTGCGCCTCCGGCCCATTACGATGACGTCCTTCGCCTTCATTCTGGGGGTCGTGCCGCTCGTCCTGGCCACGGGCGCGGGGTCGGAGATGCGCCGTTCGCTGGGGACTGCCGTGTTCAGCGGCATGATCGGCGTGACCATGTTCGGAGTTTTCCTCACCCCGGTATTTTTCTTCGTCATCCAGGGATTTGGCGAGAGCCGATGGTTCAGCGACCTTCGCGTTCGGAAAGTGGCGTCGTGGCTTTTGGGCGCTCTTTTGGGCCTGGCAGTCGGCTTCTTCCTTGCGAAGCTTGGCCTGGTGCCACTGCCGTGGGGTCCGATAGTCGGCGCCGCGGCCGGCGTGCTCCTGGTGCTGGCCGTGCTTGACGCTCATCGACGATGGTGGTCGGAATGACATTAAAGGGGCTGCCATGATTTCGCGTTTCTTCATCGATCGCCCCATTTTTGCGACGGTGATCTCAGTGGTCATCACGCTTGCTGGGGGCGTGGCGGTGTTTACGTTGCCGGTCGCCCAGTATCCCGACGTGACGCCCCCCACGGTCCAGGTGACGGCGAGTTACCCGGGGGCGAACGCCAACACGTTGCGCGACACGGTGGCGGCGCCGATCGAAG
>DASZFN010000563.1:0-4030 GCA_035939715.1 Gemmataceae bacterium
TTCGTTCTCATGGTGGTGCCACCGTTTCGGTCGTGTGTGTTCAGAATCGAACGTTTTTCGAGTCAATGTCTACCGCGGTTTTCGTGCCTTCCACGTTCCCACCGGGAAATCTTCATACGAGTATCGCTTTGCATCGAAAGATCCGCCAGGCTTTTCTTGTGAGGGAAGCACCCGGCTCTTTACGAGCGTCAGGCCATCCAATCGCGATGCGCGATGGTAAACCAAATCGTCATTACCTTTGCCATAAACCTTGATGCGTTTTCAGGGCGAGACTAAGGCTCGGCCCTCATGCGGGGGGGGCGTCGGTCGTACCGGCTATTTGCGCCGAGGCGATGACTCCTGCATCAGTCACTTTAGGCCTGCCCTATTGGTGTAGATGAAATTACGCTAATTATGGCTTCGCCTACACCTTCGCATCTCAGGATCTTTTTGCCGATTTCTGGAGCGGCTCAGAATTAATAATGTAAGGACATAGCGCTGACGGCTGCCAGTAGTTATGGCGGGCGGCGAGGTCGGAATCTGGCGGCTCAGGAACGTCTCCAGTCAAAGAAATGGCGCGATCGGAAAATGATATTCCAAGATTCTATCCGGTCGCGTTTCGCTTAGAGACAGGCGAGGGCAACCTGGATCAACCCGCGGATTGAGCGGGGCGCCGTCCCTGCGGGTCAGGCCCGAGAAGAAAAGATAATCTTTTGCTGGAAGGTTTAATGTGCTTCCCCGCATGCTGGCCAGCAATTGCCGTGACGATGACAAACCTCTGGCGGTCCCCAGATGTAATAAGGCGGGTAGGGAGGCCAGCACACCCGGGGGAGCGGCTTGCGACAGTAGTCATTCGGGCCGCAATCGCGGGGGAAACAATGCTGAGGCCACCAGTGCAGCAGGCCGCCGCCATAGGGGTTCCAGCCGCCAACCGGCCCGAACTGGCGCCAGCAGCCGGCGTAGCCCGGCTCGCCGAATCCCTGCTCTTCAAGGAGCTCCGGCTTTCCAGCTTGAACAGGAGCCGAGTGCTGCTGGAAGGCCTGATGCGCGCGGAGCGTGTACGGGTCCCCGCCGAAGGCCCAGCTTGCTACCAAAAGCGGGAAAAAGACGGCGATGGTATGTGTCAGGCGTCTCATGGTCATTTTGCTCCTGTGCTGGGAGTCGGCACAACTTTCCCTGAAGACTCCCGTGTACCCGGTTGTGGCGGCGTCTCTTTTTGTGACGCGGTCTCCGGACGCCGCCCCAGCATTCGCTCGGCTGGCTCCGGGTCGCAGCCCATCTCGCGGAGCTGCCAGCCGCCGCCCAGGGCCTTGTAAACCTGGATCAGGCCGGTCACGATTTCCCCCTGCGCCTGGGCCAGGGTGTCTTGCTGAGTCACGAGGGTCGTCTCGAGTTGGGTGACCCGCGTGAAATCGATCGTCCCGGCCTTGTACTGGGCTAGGGCGATCTGGACCGCCTCTTCGGCAGCCTTCACGCTGACAGCCTGTGACTGCGAGCGCTGCTGGGCCTGCAGGAAGGTCACCAGGCCGTTTTCCACGTCCTGCGCGGCGCTCAGGACGGTGTTCTGGTAGGAAGCCACCAACTCCTGAAACTTGGCCTCCTGGAGGCGAACGTTATTCAGGATGCGCCCATAGTTGAGGATGTTCCACGTAAAGGTAGGACCGACATTGCCCGCCAGGGCCTTGGACGTCCAGAGGTCTTTGAAGAACTCGGCTGAATACTCCCACGTGCCATTGATCGCAATGTGCGGGTAGAACTCGGCCTCTGCGACGCCGATGTCCGCCGACTGCGAGGCAGCCTGACGCTCCGCCCTGCGGACGTCCGGGCGGCGGCGCAGCAGGTCGGCTGGGATGCCGACGGCCACCTCCACGGGCGCTGTTGGGATGGGGCCAACTCCGAGCCTGGCTCGCAACTCCACCGGCGGGACGCCGAGTAAAATGCACAGCTGGTTATTGAATTGTCGCAGGCTGATTACTAGCTCGGGGATCGTAGCCCGCGTTTGCTCCAGCGTGCTAATGGCCTGCTCCACGTCGAGTTTCGTGACCGTGCCCCGCTTGAAGCGCGCCTCGACGATCTCCAACGTCTCGCTCTGGAGTTTCACGTTCTCCTGGGCGTACTTGATCCGTTGCTCGGTGATCCGCATGTTTGTGTAAGCCGTCGCCACCTGGCCCAAGAGGGTGACCAGCACGTCGTCATAGTTTTCGACCGAGGCATCCAAGCTGGCGGAGTCCGCTTCGATCGCCCGCCGGAACCGGCCCCAGAAGTCGAGCTCCCAGCTCAGGTTGAAGCCCAGGTCCCACTCACCGTACCAGCGCTTCACGCCCGGCAAGCCAAAGTTGAGGAAGTTGTTGGCCGTTTTCTCGCTGAGCCCATTCCATTTGAAGTCCCCAGTGGAGGTTTGCGTTTGCGGCAACAGGGAGCCCGTGTCGATAGCAAGCTGAGCCCGCGCTTCCAGCACCCGCATCCCCGCCACGCGCAGCGACAGGTTCTGCCTGTAGGCGTAACAGATCAGGGAATCGAGCACCGGGTCCTTGAAGACCGTCCACCATTGGCTCAGATCGTCGGATTGTTTCCGCACGCGCTGATCATCGGCGTCGATCCACTCTTTCGCCACCGGGGCCGGCGGCTTGCCGTAGTTGGGCCCGACCTTGAAGCCGTTCTCGATGTACTCTCGCAAGGAAGTGCAGCCGCTCGTCAACACGACGGCGGTGAATAGGATAGCCAGGCAAGCAAGTGAGCGCGGCCGGCGTGGGTAAAAGAGAAGGGATGAACGATAGACAAGCGTCAGGTTTTTCATCCTTCATCCCTCGCCCCTCATCGCATGTTCCGTGTGGCGGTTAGGTTTCGTGCCCGGTTGGTAGAAATGCAGCCCCTTCTCTTATCGACCGGACCCGCCAAACCGCTTGACTGGAACAATCGGCAAACACGGACAAGCTTCTCTTGCCCGGTTTTGCATCCGTCCGCGGGGCAGCCGGTGAGGCGGCTCCGGCTCTCGTCAAAGGCCGGCACATGTCTTGCTCACGGACGACGTGAAGCGTGCGCCGCATTGAGACTGGGTACTTCAGAAAGGCGGGCATTCATGGTTCGCATCGCTGGGATACCGTTCGTGGGGCTGGGCCTGTTTGTCGGGTCCTGCCTGGGCCTTGCCGGGTGCTCACACGCACCTGAGGAAGCGCCGGGAAAGGGCCCCCCGGCGGTTACCGTCAGTTACCCTCTCGAGCGCGAAGTCACCGATTATCAGGACTACACCGGGCGGACTGCCGCCGTCGATTCGGTTCAGGTCCAGGCACGAGTCACGGGGTATCTGGAGAAGATCTATTTCACGGAAGGTGCGGAAGTCGCGGAAGACACGGTGCTCTACGAGATCGACCCGCGGCCGTACAAGGCCGCGTATGACGCCGCCAAGGCCCAGGTCGCCCAGAACGTGGCCGCTCTTGAACTGGCCAGGGCGGACAACAAGCGGTTCAAGGCGCTCGCCAAGGAAAAAGAGGGTGCCGTGACCCAGGTGGACCTCGACAGGTACAAGTCCCAGGAGGACCAGGCCATCGCCAACCGGGATCAAGCCGAGGCAAACCTGATGACCGCCAAGCTGAACCTGGACTGGACTAAGGTCACCGCGCCCGTCGTCGGGCGGGTCGGCCGACTGCTCGTCACCCGCGGCAATTTGATCGTGGCCAATCAAACGACCTTGACCACGGTGGTGCGCCAGGACCCCATGTGGGTGTACTTCGACGCGGACGAGCCAACCGCGCTCCAAGTCCATGAGCTGATGCGCCAGGGGAAGTTTGGGGCGGCCTCGCCGGAACATCCTCCCAAGATCCCGTTCCATCTCCAGCTGGGCAACGAGAAGGGCTTCCCGCACCAAGCCACTCTGGACTTCGTGAATAACCAACTCGACCTGGCCACCGCTACCCTCTTGATTCGCGCCGTCTTCTCGAACCCAAAGCCACCCAACGGCCCACGGCTCTTTGCCCCGAACAATTTTGTGCGCGTCCGTGTGCCGACGAGCGGCCCGTACCAGGCGCTACTGGTAAGCCCGGAGGCCGTGGGG
>DASZFN010000564.1:0-4513 GCA_035939715.1 Gemmataceae bacterium
TTCACCTCGCAGGAACACACGGTTTCCCGCGTGGCCCGGCCGAAGGTGCTCAGGAAGTAATTGGAAACGGTGCCGTCAGCAATCTGCACCGCCCGCGCTCCCACCGGCAAGCCGGGGAACTTGTTCTTGGTTTCAGTCACCTGGCTGATGCAATCGAGAAAGGTCTCCGCGCGGATGCGGCGAATGGTGCCGTGCGCGAAGTTGCGCGTGTCGCCCTGATTGCTCGCGTTGGTCTCCGGCGCCAGTTGATAGGTGCGCGACGTGCAGATGTCGCGGACCAGCTTCTTGAAATCATATTTGTATTCGGTAAAGCGCTTACCGAGTTCCTGCAGCAACTCCGGATTCGACGCCGGATTGCTGATGCGCACATCATCGACTTCATGAATGATGCCCATGCCGAAGAAGTGGGCCCAGACAATATTCGCCAGGTTGGTGGCGAAGTATGGGTTTTGCGGCGAGGCCAGCCACTTGGCCAGCACCTCACGGCGGTCCTTGGCCGCCACATCGGGCTCCTCGCCGCCCAGGAACTTGGGCTTCATCACCCGGCCGCCGACCGGATGCGTCACTTCGCCGCCGCCGCTGTTGAACACCACGATTTCGCGCGGATCGTCAGTTCCCTTACGGCCGATCTGCGAGAAGAAGGCGGCAAAGCCGTAGTAATCGTTCATGGTCCAGCGGTCGAAAGGATGGTTATGGCATTGGGCGCACTGGACGCGCATGCCCATGAAGACCTGGGCCACGTTTTCCGTGATCTTGAGTGTGTCGGTTTCGTTCTGGTAGTAGTTGGTCGCAGGGTTCTTGAAGGTGCCGCCCCGGGAGCCGAGAAGCTCCTGCACCATCTTGTCCATGGGCACGTTGCGGGCAAGGTTGTCCTGCAGCCAGTTGTAATAGAGCAACATCGCCTTGTAACTGACCTGCTGCGACGACTTGATTTGCAGCAACTCCGCCCACTTCAATACCCATAGCTCTGCAAATTCCTTGCGGCCAAGCAGCTCGTCAACGAGCAGCTCGCGCTTGTTGGGCGCCTTGCTGTCCATGAAGCGCTGGTATTCCTCGACAGTCGGCAATACGCCGGTGACATCGATGTAAGCGCGGCGGAGATACACCTCGTCCGTGCACAGTTCCGAAGGTGTGATGCGCAGCTTCTTGAGTTTGTTGTTCACCAGGGTATCGATGTAGTTGTTCTCAGTCACCTTGGGAAAGGCGAACTGCAGCCCCTTGGGGACTACGATCATCTGGGCGCCGACCGTGAATGTGGCAAAGCGCGCCATGACGAAGGCTTCGCCGCGCTCGCCTGCCGTCACGACGCCTTCAGGCGAGATCTTCGCGGAGGTGTCGTTGTTGCTCAGGAAGACGGCGAGCGGCGTCACGTCACGTTCCGTGCCGTCGGAGTACTTGGCGCGAACGACCATCTGCTGGGTCGCGCCCTTGCCTTCCAGCACGCCATTCTTCGGATAGAGATCCGCGGAGACGGGTGTCGCAACCGTGGGCGGATCCATCGGTGCACCGGCGTCCAGCCAGCGTACGATCGTCTGGTAATGCTCGCTGTTCTGTGTGAAACGCTCGCCCCCCGTATGGGGGACGCGACCGGTCGCCTTTTCCAGAATCAGGCTTTCGTTAGGCAAGGCCAGGTTGATGCGCCGGCCGTTGATCTCGCGCGTCAGGCGGTAATAATCGCCTTCTGGATCGTAGCCAAACAGCGACAGCCGAAAACCGTCCTTGCCGCGGGCCGCCCCGTGACAGCCGCCGACATTGCAACCTGCCTTCATGAAAACCGGCATCACGTCCAGCTTGAAGCTGATCGGCCGATCGATCTTGGCATTTTGCACCTGTACGGGGATGGCGACACTCTGACCGCCGAAATCCACCTTCAACTGCGTGGCCCCGTCCGCTGCGGGGTAAACCACGTTCTTGTCCAGCCTGGCCAGGGCCGGGTTGGCAAAAGCAGCCTTGGATTCACTGGTGACGTCACGCGTGATGCCGTCGGCATAGGTCGCCTTGACGATGAACATCTGCCGCGCTCGGCTGGTGTTGAGGCTGATCTCGGGGGGAAAGACTTCCACGGTGGTCAGCGCGGGAGGAGCCGTCCATGCCGAGGCGGCGCAAACGATCAGAATGCCGAGAGAACTCAACGTGGTAGTTAGCGAAGATCTAACGGTTCGCATAATGCTGGTCCTATCAATCCTTCGCAGGTTCTCTCCAAGCCACAGGCATTGACCCGCGGCTCGAAGATTGGCTTCACAGAACTACTTCTTCGGATTCGCCGCCGCGGGGCCGCCCTCTTTCAAGGCCTTCTCGCGCTCCTCCTGCTCCAGGCGCAGTTGCTCGAGGCGGGTAAGCCGTTTCATCGGCGGCGCCTGCGGAGCAGCCTTGGCCACAACCTTCGCAGGCGCTGGCGGCGCGGTCGTTTGCTTGGGCGGGAGAGGCACATCGATGCGCAGCTCGCTGCCGCCCACGTTATGCAGAATCGGCTCGCCGTTTTGCATGATCACGACCTGGCAGAAAATATTCTTGTGTTGGCCGGGCGGGCTGGTCTTGTCCACGTTCAGTTTGAAGGCCAGCTCCTTGGTATCCTTGGTGATCTGCATTTCCGGTGCCGCCACCTTTGGCGGCAGGCCAAGGAGCGTGACCTTGGCGGCGCCCGGGAACGCTGTGGTCTGCTGGATCTTGCAGAACATTTCCGTGGTCTTGCCTTGCTCGACGGCGGCGCGCTCCATCGCAAACGAGACAAATGGCGCCGCGATTTCCAAATTCGCCAACTGCGACGACACCCAGATCGGCCCGTTGCCGACATTCGCCACTCCCAGCACAACATACTTCCACTTGCGCACAGGAGCGCCGCCGTTGGCATTGATCGGGAAAAGTACTTCATTTTGCCCCGCGGCAATCACGACGGAACTTGCGGAGCCCACGCCGGGTGGATTGAACAGAGGAATGATGGTGATCGGCTCGTTGTAACCCTTCTTGCGTTCGGCAACGATCTTCAGGTTCATCGAACCGTTGTGCACGAGCGGCACCTTTGGCTCCACAATGTTGATCTTGAAAGGCACTTCCTCTGTGACGGCAATGGCAGCGCGGTCGAGCTCGTGCTTCCAGTAAATGCCCTGGTTTGGAACGCCGACCAGGATTACGCTTTGCTCGAAGCCGCCCTGGATCTTGGTTTTGGGATCGGCATGCTGCCCGCCGATTTTGCCAAGCGTTCCCGCCACAGCAGCATTCGGGGCAGCCTCGAACACGACGGGGATCGAACTCAAATACGAAAGGAACTCATCCGACTGCATGGTCACGCCGGCCGGCAGGCCTTCACTGCTCAGCTTCAAATCGCCGCCGAAGTCGACCCGGTTCGCGGAGACCAACGTCGCGTAACGATTGCCGCGTGGCACGGCAATCGTCTGGCGCTCCTGCGAGTAAGCAAAAATATCTACTTTCGGGATCGTAAAGGAAAGACGCGGCTTCACCGGGGTGAATTCGACGCGATAGAAATAATTGACTCCTCCCTTGCCGAGATGGTCCGTGATGCCAAGGACGTATTCCCCGTCCGCGGGAGCGGCAAAGCGAAAATAACTGTCTGGCCCGACCGCATCATCATTGGCAAGGATGGCGCCCCCGTTGAAGTTGTAGAGATACATCACGGAATCAAGCGGTGAGCCCAGCCGTCGCGCGTAGCAATGCACGTCGTAGGTCTCGCCCTTCTTGCATTTGAAGCGGAAGTAATCAGTCTCGCCCGGCTTGGCGATCACGCCGTTGAGCGCACAGGGCAGCACAGCCGGCGTCGCCTGCTGATGCGTGTGGTTTGGCTCGACTTCGATGACGTTGCCGTATTCCGAAAGCCGGAAGAGATTCCATGAGGGAGCAATACCGCCCGCGTCCTGGGCGAAGACGCCGAATTTCTCCTGGTGGGTCGCCGGCAGTTTGATTTTCTGCTTGATCTCACCGGCGGGGTCGCCGAGGAAGCGGACTTCCACTTCTTCACCGAGCTTGCCCCCGGCAGGGACCACCGCCGTCGGCCGGGGAAACGTGCCGACGTGCAAGCGATACATGCACGAGCCATTGCCGCCGTAAGCACTTTCGCGGACCTGGACCACGTAGGTTCCGTCCGCGGGAATGATCACCGAAGCAACGCTGTCCTGACCCAACAGCGGGGAATCGTCCGAGGCGGCCAACTCGAAGCGCTTGCTGTCGAGGATGGCAACGTAGGGATCGAACATGGTCATTCCGAGCCGCATGCCTTCGATCTCCGCGGTGACACGCTGGCCCTTCTTGGCCTCGAAGCTGAAATAATCAACGTCCTCGTTGTCGATCACTCCGGAGACGGTGACGTTGAGCGGAATCTTTTGCGGGGCCTTGAAGTCGCTGTTGGGTTCCTTCTCGTCGATCTGCGGCAAGGCGCCGACGTAAAAGGTTTGCAGTTCCGAGATGCCGGTCGCCGTGCGCACGCGCATGGCATGTTCGCCAAGCCGGCAATCGGCCGCAATCTTGACGGTGGCTTTCACCTGGTTGTCGTTAACCACCT
>DASZFN010000565.1:0-13773 GCA_035939715.1 Gemmataceae bacterium
CTACTGGCAACGTCTGGCTCGGGCACGCTGGCACAAACGCAAACAATCCATTTAGCCATTAGCCCAACGAGGCTTACGCTCGGACTTCGTCCGGAGGGATGACCGTCTCGTTTGTTGCAACCGTGGCGGGCGTTGACTTCCTGGATACCTTGCCCGACAGCCATTTGGCGACGAGCACGAACGCGGTGAACAGACCGATGGCCAGCCACAGCTCGGGATCTTTCAGGTATTCCAGGCGCAAGCCTTCGGTCAGGATCTTGCGGCCGAACTTGGCGAACAGGAACTGGTACACAAATGTCCCCGGCACAATGCCGATCGCCGTGGCCAGGACGTAATCGCGCAGCCGGATGCCGGTCAGGCCGCAGCCGAAATTGACGGCGTTGAAGGGAAAGATGGGCAACAAGCGGATGATCAGCAGGCCGGTGAACCCATGTTCGCGGATGCGCTGATCGAAGGCGGCGAACCGGCCGCCGAAGAGCTGTTCGATAAACTCGCGCCCCAGCAGCCGGCCTATCAGGTAGGCCAAGGTCGCGCCGATGGTGGCCCCGATCCAGGTGTAGAGCGTCCCCTCGTAAGCTCCGAACAGCACGGCCCCGGCAAAGCTGAGGACGGTGCCCGGCAACAGCAACACCGTCCCCAGGATGTAGACGATGACATAGATCACGCGGGCCGTGACCGGACCGTGGCTCTCGATGCTGTCGAGCACGTACTGGGGGTTGATCTCCCGGCCGCGCTCGGTAAACCGGAAGAAATACACCGCCCCCGCCAGGAAACCGACCAGGACTGCCAGCTTCAACCAGGTCTTGAGTTTGCCAGCGTGCATGGAGGCTAAGCCCCTTTGGCCCGCGCGGCGAGAATGACGCTGCAGAGCACCGAGCGGTTACAACAAAATCGATGCGTAGTTTCGCCTTCAGGGGGTTTGAGCGACACCGCCTGCATGCTAACCCGACGCGCTAGCGAGGGCACGCGCTCGGGCGTTCTGAAATTGCGCCCTTCCTGATACCTACTTACGCCGCGGTTTTTTTCAATGCCATGGCCTTGTGCGCCTTGTGCCGTGGCATTGAAAAATACCGCAGGGTAAGTGCGTATGATTGAAAAGCGCAGTTTCAAAACTGGCGCATCGGGTTACAATGCTGCAACATCCTGCACGGTCATATATCATGGGAATAACTCTGCGCTCTGCGCGAGCCTTTTTGCCGGAGACAAACGTGACCAAGCCTACGCAAGCCGTCAACGGACCAATGCAAGATCTGGATGAGTGGGAAGAGGACTTGCAGCGGCGTTACCCGTCTCCGTTCACGGACCCCGAGAAAAAGCAAGAAGCGTTTCGCAACTACGCGTCCACCACGCGGCCCAGCGTGCGCGAATTCTATCGCCTCAACCACCGCCACCAAACGCTCGACTTCGTGCTGGGCAAGAAGAAGGAATACTTGCCGCTCCGCAAGAAGCGCATGGGCATCTGGGAGGCGATGGAATTTCTCAATACCCTGGTGGACGATAGCGACCCCGATACGAACCTCAGCCAGATCGAGCATCTGCTGCAGGTTGCGGAGGCCATCCGCCGCGACGGCCGGCCGCGCTGGTTCATTCTGACCGGCCTGGTGCACGATCTCGGCAAGATCCTTTGCCTGTTCGGCGAACCGCAATGGGCCGTGGTCGGGGACACCTTCCCGGTGGGCTGCGCATTCTCCGATAAGATCGTCTTTCCCGAATTTTTTGCCGACAACCCGGACAGCCGCGTGCCGGCATATCAAACCCCGTGCGGCATCTATCGGGAGGGCTGCGGTCTAGACAACGTGCACCTATCCTGGGGACATGACGAATATCTCTACCAGGTGGTGAAGGACTACCTTCCCGAAGAGGCGCTGGCCATGATCCGCTACCACTCCTTCTACCCCGGGCACCGCGAGCAGGCTTATCCCCAGCTGATGAACGCGCACGACCGCGCCCTCTTCGACTGGGTGCGGATCTTCAATCCGTATGACCTGTACACCAAGAGTGCTGAGCGCCCGGACGTACAGCAGTTGCGGCCGTTTTATGAGACCTTGATCGCCGAGTACTTCCCATCCGTGATTCAGTGGTAACGACGAGTCCGCCCAGGACGCGGCCATGAATCTCGACACGCCAGGCTCCGACGTACCTCGTCCCGTCGCCGCGCTGGATCCTTCGCAGCCGCGCCGGGTCGTCGTGGCCGAACAAGAATTGATCGTCTTCGCCGAATCACCGCCACTCATCAAAGCCATGCTGGCGGACATCCGCGCGGCGCGGGCGCGCATCTGGGTCGAGACATACATCTTTTTCAACGATTCGGCCGGGGAAGCCGTGGCGGAAGCGCTCAAGGAACGGGCTCGGGACGGCCTGGACGTGCGCGTGCTCTACGACGCGCTGGGCAGCAGCGCCACGCCGTCGTCGTTCTTTCGGCGCCTGGAGAATGCCGGCGTGCAAGTGCATGCCTTCCATTCGCTTCGGGAAGCGCTGTGGCGCCTGGCTTTCTTTCGTATCCTCAACCGCCGCGATCATCGCAAGCTGTTGATCATCGATGACCGCGTCGGCTATTTCGGCGGCATGAACCTGGCCAATCCCGGGCACATCCCCGGCAGCGTTCCCGGCCGGCGGCGGCGCCGCTCCACCGGCTGGCGCGACATTCACATTCGCCTGATTGGCACCCGCCAGGCCGAGCTGGCGGAAAGTTTCGAGCTTTCCTGGCGGCGTGCCCGCCATTTGCCGCTGCCCGCGCGGCCCCGCTCCCGGCCGCAAGTGCACTTGGCGGATGACGTCGAAGCCATCCAATTCTTCGACTGTGGACCCGGCCGGAGGCGCCTGCGCGCCGCCCAGGTCTTCAGCGCCGTCCTGCGCAAGACCCGCCGCAGCCTGATGCTGTCCATGGCTTACTTTCTTCCCTTCGGCAGGGTCTTGCGCGAGCTTCTGAAAGCACATCGGCGCGGCGTATTCATTCGGGTTGTCGTACCCGGAGCCAGCGACGTGCCGCTGGTGCAGAGCGCCACCCGCCATCTTTACTTCAAATTGCTCCGCAAACGTTTCCACATCTTCGAGCGGCAACGCAACATGTTGCACAGCAAGGTGCTCGTCGCCGATCAGGAACGCTCCATCGTGGGCTCGTGCAACCTGGACGCGCGCAGCCTGCGCATCAACCTGGAATTCCTGGCCGTCATTCATTCGCGGCCGTTGGCCACGGTGCTCGCGGACATCATTCGGTACGAAGTCGTACACAGCCGGCGCATCACCATGACGGAATGCGTCCAGCGCCGCGGCTGGCGGCGGCTGCTGGACCGCCTGGCGTGGGCGCTGCGCTGGTGGCTTTGACAGGAAATCTGCCGTCAGTAAATTGGCAGCATGACGCACCCGCCTTCGGAAAAGTCCAGGGAACAACGCCTGCTGCGTAATGCCCGCCGCGAAGGGCTGGTGATCATGGCGGTCTGGGCGGCGGCTTTGCTGTGGAGCGTCGGCTCCGGCGTCCTGCTCGGCTATCGCCGGTCCGCGCAGGAGATGCAACTGATCTTCGGCATGCCCGATTGGGTGTTCTGGAGCGTGGTGCTGCCGTGGGCTCTGTGCTTCCTTTTCTCGATCTGGTTTTGTTTCGCGTTCATGGCCGACGACGATCTGGGCCAGGATCCCGAGGAAAGGCCGCCGCATGCCTAGTGCGCTCGCCAGCCTGCTGCCCCTGTGGGCCCAGTCCGGCGCCGTGCCGCAGGCTTCCCCCTACACGCTCATCGCGTTCTTCGGCTACATGGGCGGCGTGTTTCTGCTGGGAGCACTGTCGCATCAACTGCTGAAACGCGGCTCCTTTTTGAAAGAGTATTTCCTCGGCGACCGTCAGCTCAATGCCTGGGTGCTGGGCCTGACTTATGTGGCGACGTCGGTCAGTGCCGGCAGCTTTGTCGGTTTCCCGTCCCTGATCTACCAGCACGGCTGGATCATGGCCTTGTGGATCGCCGGCTACATGGTGGGCGGGCTCGTGAGCAAGGGAGTGCTGGCCAAACGCCTGAACCAGGTGTCGCGGCTCTCCGGCGCCATCACCGTGCCGGATGTGCTTCGCGACCGCTTTCAAAGCCCGGCGCTGGGCACGCTGGCCAGCGTTTTTCTGTTGCTGTTCTTGTTGTTCAACCTGGTCGGCCAGTTCAAGGCCGGCGGATTGATCATGCGCCAGGCTTGTGAAGGAGTCCGCGACAGCGCCGTCTACCAATCCGCGCGCGCGGCTACTGCCCGCACGTTGAGCGCAACCCATGTTTGGAACGAAACGACCGCGGCCAGGCACCCCGGCGAGTTGCGCGATATGGAGTATCCCGACTATGTCCTGGGCATGTTCATCTTCGCGCTGACTGTGGTGGCCTATACGACCTACGGTGGGTTCTGGGCGGTCACCTGGAGCGATGTCCTGCAGGGCGTGATGATCCTTGCAGGGGCCCTGCTCTTGATGTTCCTGGCGCTTGGCAAGCTGGGCGGTCTGGCGGAGGCCACGAACAAGCTGCGGACGATTGATCCGAAGCTGCTCACAGGACCAGGCCCCGACGACTATCTCGCGCCGGGATTGGCTGTCTCCTTCTTCTGCATGTGGACGCTGAGCGCCATGGGCCAGCCCGTCGGCATGGTGCGGCTGATGGCGTGCCGGGATACGCCGACGCTGCGGCGTTCGCTCTTTCTGATCGGCCTGTATTATCTGCTCATCTACTTGCCTCTGGTATTCACCTTCATCTGCGCCCGCGCCATCTATCCGACAGAATACCTGAAGCAGTCCGACCGCATCATGCCGGTCATGACGCAGACCGTGACGGCCGACTGGCCGTTGCTGGGGGGGCTGATCCTGGCCGCGCCGTATGCCGCCGCCATGTCGGCCGTGGCCGGGTTCTTGTTGCTCATGAGCTCCAGTATCGTGCGCGACATCTATCAGCGCAACTTTAACCCGGACATCTCCGCGCGGGACGTCAAGAAAGTCAGCTACCTGACGACGGCGGCCGTGGGCATCGTGGTCACGATCGCCTCGCTCTGGCCGCCGCGCTTCCTGCAGTACCTCGTGCTGTTCACCACCGCGGGCATGGCCTGCACCTTCCTGGCGCCGACGGTGCTTTGCCTTTACTGGCGTCGCGCCACGCGCGCGGGCGCCCTGGTTGCCCTGATCGGCGGCTTCATGACCCTGTCCACCCTGTGGGGACTGGGCATGATGGGGATCGGCAAGGAAGGCAAGACGGGGCCTGCCGGCGAACGCTTCGCGCCGGTCTATATCCTGGATCTCGATCCGGTGATTTACGGCCTGCTGGTTTCCTTCGCACTGGGCATTGCCGTCAGCCTGTTCACGCAGCCCTTGCCGCAGAAGCACGTCGACGGTTATTTCCTGGCTGACGGGCACTCGCCTTGACGCGGTTTGCCAGCCTGCGTATAGTCCCCGGCCTTTCCAGGATCGAGGGACAGCAATGGCACGAACGCTGGTCTTCGCCGCGGCTTTTTTCCTGACGGGATGCTTCAACGGCCTGCTCATCAAGCCCACGGTGGTGGATGGGCCGCTCGAAGAAACCCTGGTCATGGATGCCCATCACTGGACCTGCCGCAACAAGGTCGCCATCATCGACATCAACGGCATGATCATGAACGCTCGCACCAGCGGCCTGCTGGGCAGCGGCGAAAATCCCATGGCCCTGTTCCGCGAGCGGCTCGACGCCGCGGCCGACGATCCCAGCGTCAAGGCGGTGGTGCTGCGCATCAACAGTCCGGGCGGCGCCGTCACCGCCAGCGACATCATGTACCAGGAGGTCATCCACTTCCGCCGCGAGACGCACAAGCCGGTGGTGGCGTGCATGATGGATGTCGCCGCCA
The DNA here is from genome assembly GCA_035939715.1 of Gemmataceae bacterium. Lineage (GTDB taxonomy): Bacteria > Planctomycetota > Planctomycetia > Gemmatales > Gemmataceae > DASZFN01. Next base: position 5,830 of record DASZFN010000565.1, read on the forward strand.
GCGGCGCCTACTACATCGCCATGGGCTGCGACAGGGTCTACGCCCATCCGAGCACGGTCACCGGCAGCATCGGCGTCATCATGAGCCTGTACAACGCCACCGGCCTGTTTGCCAAGCTCGGCATCAACAGCGACCCGATCAAGTCCGGCCCGAACAAGGACATCGGCAACCCCGGCCGGCCGATGACCGCCGAGGAGCGCGCCATTTTGCAAGGCATGGTGGATAATTTCTACGGCCAGTTCGTGCACGTCGTCGCGGAAGGCCGGCAAATGCCCGAGGACCAGGTGCGCCGCCTCGCCGACGGCCGGGTCTACACCGGCGCCGACGCCAAGAAAGCCGGGCTGGTGGATGAAATCGGCTACCTGGAAGACGCCATCCGGGACGCCATGGCCCAGGCCAGCATCAAGGACGCCAGCATCATCGCCTACGACCGGGGCGAAGGCTACCGCGGCAGCATTTACTCGGCCCTGCCGCGGATTCCCAGTGAGATCAAGGTGCAGTTCGATTTGCCTGGGCTAACCAGCCAGGGAGGGGCGGCATTCATGTACCTGTGGGAACCGGGGCTGCCGCATTAGAGAGCGGACTACTAACCAGCAAATCCGGTGAATTCTAGGGCCGAACGCCGGTCTGCCGTTCTTCTTCCTCAGCGAGGATGATGACGCGGGCATGCACGGACACCGAGGTGTTCCGCAGCCTGCGTCCATAGCCGACATTTCTCAAAGCCCGGCCGGGAATTCCTGCGGCGCCGGGCACGCCGAACTCATTTCTGCCGTCGCTCGCCGAGCTATAGCCGCCCGCGAGCACGGCGCCGCCGTCGGGCACGTTCACTGTCGTTTCCAGACCCAGGGCGGTACCTGGGCGGCCGAAGGGCGCAGCCGACTGCCGCACTGGCGCGCTCACGTTAACCCGGGCGTAACGTCCCGTGGCTTCGCTCGGCCGGCTGGGGATGTAGTCGATGGTCCGCCGGTAGGGAATGCTCGCCTGGGCGCGCGCGGCAGGAACGAACAGGGCGACCGCCAGCGGCACAGCGAGAACAGTGGCGAAGAGGCGCATGAGAATCCCTCCAGACTGCCGGCGCTCTTCCCTCGCCGCCGGTGTTGCCATTATGGTTACATGAAGCGGGCGAAGCAAGGAATTTCTCGACCGCTTCGCCAGGAGTCACGGGACCTGCAAAACGGCGCGCAATTAATCATTTGCTTCTGCGTTAGCTTGCCGTCGCGCAGGACACGGGGGAGTGCAAGTTCGGGGAGGTCGGCCATGCCGCGCTTTTGCAGGGATTGTTTGTTTGTCGTTACAGCCATTGTTACGGTCGCCGCGGCGACGCGGGCCCAGCCTCTCAAAAAGGCATCCGCGCCCGCCGTGGATCAGTACGGCGACGCACTTCCGGCCGGCGCTCGCGCACGCCTGGGAACGGTACGGCTGCGACATGCCGATCGTGTCGTGCAAGTGGCGTTCCTGGCGGACGGCAACATGCTGGCCTCGCTCAGCGATGACGGCGCTTTTCAAATATGGGAACCGACCACCGGAAAGGAGCTCTTTCGGCTTGTCGAGCCGGGCGCCCTGACAGCGCCGGCCGACGCGCCCTCGGCGGTTGAGAAAAACGTGTTCCGGCTGATGACGCGGCAAAGCCGTAATCGCGACGAGATTCCCACCAACACGCTGGCTTTCTCGCCGGACGGCAAGTATCTGGCCGCGGCAAGCCCTCTGGAGGCCGTCGACCTCTGGGACATTGCTGCCCGAAAAAAACTGCTGCGCATTGAGCTGAAAGAGGCCGGTTGCTACGCGGTTGCCTTCTCGCCCGATTCCAGGATCCTGGCCGGTGGCGACGGCCAGGGTCAGCTGGCCCTGTGGGCCGTGCCCACCGGCAAGGAGCTGCGCCGGCTCAATTGCCCGGGACGGCAACCGATGCGCTTGGCCTTTTCACCGGACGGCGCCCTCCTGGCCGGGGCCTGCGGCAATGAGATCTACCTCTGGCAGGTCGCCACCGGAAAACGCCTCCGCAAATTTGATAATCACGGCGGCCAGGTCACCACGCTGGCCTTTTCTCCCGATGGCAAGCGGCTGGCCTCGGCGGCGACAGACAACACCCTCCGCTTGTGGGAGATGGACTCCGAGGAAGAAATACGTTCCTTTCCAGGAACCGATGCAGGCCCCCTTTGTTTGGCCTTTGCGCCCGACGGCGGCACGCTGGCTTGCGGCTGTGAAGACAATCTGGTCCGCCTGTGGAGTGTGGCCGGGGGGCAGAAGCTCCGCGACTTCTCCGGCCACACCAGTCCGGTTACCTCGGTCGCCTTTTCTCCCGACGGCATGACCCTGGCCGGCGGCGCTGCCGGCGGCCTGATTCGTCTGTGGAACACGCGCACCGGCAGCGCTCGCCTGCCCGCGCCGCATGTCCGCAAGCTGGTCTCGGCATCCTTCAGCGAGGACGGCCGCACGGTCAGCCTCGGAGGCGAAGACGGCACCCTCAGCCGCTGGGATGCGGATAAGGGCGTGGAACGAGGTCAGCCGGACGGGCCCAAGCGCCCGGGACTGTCCGCCTTCTTTTCGCCGGACGCCAAACTCGAGGCCGGGGCCGAGGAGAACGGCGGCATCTATCTGTGGGACACCGCCCATAACCAGGAACTGGGTCGCTTCGCTGGCCACCAGGTCGCCATCAGCAGCCTCATTTTCTCTCCCCGGAACCAGCTGCTGGTGTCCGCCGGCATGGATCGCGTCGTCCGCGTCTGGACCGTCGGCCAAGCACAAGAACTCTTCCAGATTCCAATCCTCAAATCGGAGGAAGCGCGGCAGGTTCAGGGAACTCTTCCCCGAGCAATGGCTTTCTCTGGGGACGGCAAGACCCTGGCCGTGGTGAGCGAGGGAAACCGCATGCGCTTGTGGGAAACCGCCACGGGCAAGGAACGCCTCAATTTCCGCGGCAACGCGGGCACAGTTTATCCGCTGGTCTTTTCGCCGGACGGCAGTGTGCTGGTCTCCAGCAGCCATGACGACGTGGTGCGTCTTTGGGATCCATTTACCGGCACGCTCCGGGGCGGCTGGCTGACCCGGCAACGCAAGATCAATGCCCTGGCCTTTGCCCCCAGTGGGGCGGTGCTGGCCTCCGGCGGTGATGATCGCACGGTTTGCTTGTGGGATGCCGTCACGGGCAAGGAGCTGCAGCGCCTGGAAGGGCACCGCGGACCCGTCCTGGCTCTCGCGTTTTCACGCGATGGCAAGAAGCTGGTCTCGATCGCTACCGACCAATCGGCACTGATTTGGAACGTAGCCGCCGCGCCTTCGTCCCCGCGAACCACGGTCGAGCCTGCGGCGGTCCACGGCCTGGACGCGTTCTGGAATGATCTGGCCAGCGAAGATGCCATGGTTGCCTACCGGGCGGGCGGAGCGCTGGCCCGATTGCCGCTTGGGCAAGTGACGCGTTTCTTGCAAAGACGGGTCAAGCCCATTGCCTCTCCCGACCCGGAGCGCCTGGGCCGCTTGATCAAGGACCTGGACAGTCCGCATTTCCAGGCCAGGGAGAAGGCCGGTCAGGAACTGAAACAGCTCGGCGAGGTGGCGGAGTCGGCTCTGCGCAAGGCACTTGACGGCCAATCTTCTCCGGAGACCCGGCGCAGGATCGAGGAATTGCTGAACGCCCTCGGCAAGGAAAAGCCGGCCGGCGATCAGTTGCGCGCCCTGCGCACGGTCGAGGTCCTGGAACTGATGGGTACGCCCAGGGCGGCTGAAGTCCTGGAGATACTGGCCCGCGGCGCCGCCGACGCCCGCCTCACGCGCGAGGCGCGGGCTTCCCTGGAGCGCCTGGATCAGCGTTCTGCCGGCACGCGCTGAAAAACTTGCGTGCTGACCGATTGTCCGAGGCGGTCCCTTCGGCGAGCGAAACGTCAGGTACGAGGTAACTCAGCCGTTGCCAGAAATCGAGGCGGCCGCCGCAGTTTGGTCGCCTGTTCAAAGGCATAGGCCAGCTTGAGGAGCGTTGGTTCAGTCCAGGCTCGACCGAACCAGGAGATGCCAATGGGCAGCCCGAACACAAACCCGGCGGGCACGGTGATGCTCGGGTAGCCGGCCACGGCTGCGGCGGTCGTGCTGTTGCACAGCGTGCGATCGCCGGCCACCAGGTCCGTGAGCCAGGCTGGCCCTTCCGAAGGCGCCACCAGGGCATCGAGCTTATGCTTGTCCATCACCGCATCGATGCCTTCTGCACGCGCCAGACGGCCGCACTTTTCCAGGGCCTCCAGATATTCCTTGCTGGTCAATGGTCCCCGCGCTTCTGCTTTCAGGAAGCGATCCTGGCCGAAGTACGGCATCTCCCTCGTGCTGTTGCGCTTGTTGTACTCAATCACATCCTGCAGAGAGCGCACGGGCGCCTGCGGTCCCAGACGGGTCAGATACGCGTTGAGGTCCGCCTTGAGTTCGTAGGAAAGCACCAGGTTCTCCGGGTCGTTGAGCTTGTCCATGTTAGGCAAATCGGCTGGGTCGATGAGCGTGGCGCCTTCGCTTTTCATCGCCGCGAGGGCCTCGGCCAGCACCGCATCCACGGCGTCGTGGAAGCCGAAGTAGTTCCGCGCCACACCGATCCTGGCGCCGCGCAGACCGCCCCGGTCAAGGAACTTCGTATAGTCCAGGGCCGCTTTCGCACGAGCGGACGTAGTGGCACAGTCTTTTGCATCAACGCCGGCCAGGGCGCCCAGCAGTATGGCCGCGTCGCGCACCGTGCGCGCCATGGGCCCCGCCGTATCCTGCGTGTGGGAGATGGGAATGACGCCCGTGCGGCTAATCAGGCCGACCGTCGGCTTGATACCCACAATACCATTTACCGAAGAGGGACTGACAATCGAACCGTCGGTTTCCGTACCGATGGCCGCGGCACACAAGGCGGCGGCGACGGCCGCGCCCGAGCCGGAGCTGGAACCAGACGGATTCCGATCCAGCACGTAGGGATTCCTGGTTCGGCCGCCGCGGCCGCTCCAACCGCTTGTGGAGTAGCTGCAGCGAATGTTGGCCCACTCACTCAGGTTGGTCTTGCCCAACAGCAGAGCGCCGGCCCGACTCAGTTGTCCTATCAGAAAGGCATCCTCCGGCGGCCGGGCGCCGACCAGGGCGAGCGAGCCTGCAGTGGTGCTCATCCGGTCCGCGGTGTCGATATTGTCCTTGATAAGGATGGGAATGCCGTGCAGCGGGCCGCGTGCGCCTTTTGCCCGACGTTCCTTGTCCAGGGCGTCGGCCACGGCCAGGGCGTCGGGGTTGATTTCGATTACGCTGCGCAGGCTTGGTCCCTGGCGGTCGATCGCCTCAATCCGGGCCAGGTATCTTTCCGCAAGTGACCGGGACGTGTACTGGCCGGTGCGCATTCCTTCCTGCAGGTCCCCAATGGTTAGTTCGCTGAGCTCGAACGGATGATCCGCAGCCGGGGACGACTGCGTCCTTTCCGTCAGTGTCGCCGCCACAAGTCCACCGCAAAGCCCAGTGCCCAGGAACCGTCGCCGATTGGGTTGTTGACGTGCGGCCGCATTTCTTCGGTGCGTCATGATGCGTTCTCCCACGTTCGTAGGCCGAGATTAGATCGGCGGCGGACGGCGAACCGTCGTCCCGCTGAGCGTCGGCGACTTCATAGGTTTTGCTCATGCTACTCCGCTTCAGCAAGCGGCCCGCCGCCTCGCGCCGGCTGCGTAGCGGGGGACATGGCCCGGAAGAGATTCATTTGGGTAGTTCAGCGATGCGGATATTCTTGAAACACAGATCCGTCGTCGGATCGTGCCCCTGGAGGCTGACGGGGCCTTTATCTACCTTGGCGCCTTTGCGGGCGCTTTCGTTGGGCGGGCGCTTGTCGGTGAAGTCGGCTGTCTGATAGCCGTTCACCCACACTGCCAGGTGGTTGCCGTTGGCCACGATGGTCATGGTGTACCACTCATGGTCGTTGGAGACGACCTTGCGGGCCGGCTGCTGGTTGTAGATGGCGCCCGTGCCGAAGTCGATGGGCATGTCGCGGTGGTCGACCAGTTCTGTGATATCGGCCTTGGCAAACTTCTTCATCTGCCTGGGACGGGCCGGCCGTGCTTGCTTTCCCTGAACGGTGTAGACCTGGAGGGCGGCATCATCGTCCTTCAGAGTCAGGCTGCCGGATAACTTGGTTCCGTCCTTGAGCGTAACGTCGCTGATCCATTCGTTACGAATCTGAGCCTCGTAGCCGGCCCAGAATTGGCCCGGCAGGCAACGAAAGAAGACGCCGCTGTTGAGGTGCGGGCCATTCGAGAGGACATCGATCTGCAGCACGAAGTCGTCCCACTGCCCTTCGCTCTGAATATCGCCGGGACCGTTCTTGATGATCAGCTCACCTTTGTCATTGACGCCAAACTTTGACTTCGTCCTGTCGGTATGAATCTCCTTCCAGCCGGTCAGGTCCTTGCCGTTGAAGATGGGACTAAGTCCTAACGGCTTTACCTTTAAATTCCGCAGAAGCAATCGACTTTTTTCAGGCACATGGATTTGTACCTCGAACCGTCCGCGGCCTCGCGGAGGCGGTATTGTCACCGTCAAAGTGTCGACGAAAGGACCAGCTATCTCTTTTCTTCCAGATCTACCCCCGCCTCCGGGACCTAGGGATGGGTTAATCTGGAATCGTGCCGTGTTCCACTGCTCGCCAGTTATCGGCGCCAGCTTCATGCTGTTAGTGAACCGGCTTGTTCCTTGCTTGCCAAACAGTCTCACACCGACTTCGGGGGCATCGTTTCCTTCCCAACGATATTGCCAAGACGATTCGAAAAACCCAAATCCAATTGGGATCGTCGCTTGCTTCTCGCCGCCCACAACTAGCATTCCATTCTCAACCTTCGCTTCGCCCTCCACACTGCAGCCAAATGTGCTCTCGCCATCAAAGAGGAGAATCCAACCGTCGGCAATTTCCTTTGGCGTAAGTGCGTTTGGTTTGGCCAGCTTCTCGTCGGCGCTGTAAGCCGCTAGCGTGGACAGCAGAAGCAAGCCAAGACTGCATAGTAGGGATTTCATGAGCGCATCCTCGGTGCCGGTGATTGTGGTCACGCTGCCGCACAACATCTTGCCACAATCCCACGGCAACGCAAGTAGCTTTCATCCCATAACCGCGCAAGGTCAGTTCTTGAGGTCATAGCACCAAATCGTGCCGAGGTCGTGAATGTAGAGCCGGCCGTTGGCCACAACCGGGTAGGGCCAGGCCTGGGAGTTGCCGCGTTTCGGTTGCTCGGGGAGCTTGAAGCGGCCTTTCTCGCGGTAGGCATCGGGCGTGGCCTCGACCAGGGCCACGTCATCCTTTTCGCCGTGCACGTACAGGCAGCCGTCCGCGTAGCACACGGCGCCGGGGCCGACACATTTGTCCTGCCACTTCACCTGGCCCGTGGCGAAGTCCACGCACAGCAAGCCCTGGGAATTGGTGCCGTAAAGGTGGCCGCCCAGGACCACCGAGCCGCCGATACTGGTGGGTAGTTTCGCGCTGAAGTAAGCCGGCTCTGCTTTTACTTCGCCGTTGTCGACCTTCAGTTTGACGAGGCCTCCGCCTGCCCGCCCCGTGGCCGTGTAAATGGCACCGTCATAGGCAACCGGGGTGGGAATATTAGCCGGACTCCCTTTCGCCGTGCGGTCGTCACGCCAGAGGAGTTTTCCGGTCTTGGCGTCGAGCCCCACCACGCCCTTGGCCAGGAATTGCACGTACTGCTTCGTGCCGGCCAGGTCCACGGTAATGACGGAAGCGTAAGCCGCCTGCTCGCCGAGAGGAGCTTTCCAGATCACGTCGCCGCTGTTCTTGTTGAGGGCAACGACGGTGGCGTCGTCGCCGCCCGGCGTGCAGACCAGGACATCGCCATCGATCAGGGGGGACTCGGCGTAGGCCCACATGCCGGGCTTGCCGCCGAAGTCCTGGCGAAGATTTTTGGCCCAGCGGAGCTTGCCCGTGGCCGTCTCCAGGCAAGCCAGGTCGCC
>DASZFN010000566.1:0-3013 GCA_035939715.1 Gemmataceae bacterium
CGCCAAAACAAATCGGCGGCAAACCTGGTCGGAGACGTATGCCATCCTCAACGTGCAGGGCACCATGGATGTCCCCGGCGTGACCTGTGCCACGCCGGTCTATCGCAAAGACGGCTCCTTGCTCGGCGTTCTAGGCCTGAGTATCGACCTGATGGAGTTGTGCCGCTTTCTGCAAGCGCTGCAGGTGGGCGAGACCGGCTACGCTTTTGCCATCGAGGTGCGCGCCGACAAGAGCCGCCGCGTTATCGCGCACCCGGTTCAAGAAATGTTGCTTCGTCAGAAGGCGGATCTCTCCCATGAGCTGGTTCCCATCGAACAACTCGATGACCCGCGCATCGCCGCCTTCCTCGGCCAGGTGCCGGCGGACCTGACGCCCGTGGACGTGAAGGACATGGTCCGGATGGACTTCACCCAGGGCGGCACGCACTACGTCGGCGGCTATCGCTGCCTGTCCACGGAAGATACACCCAACTGGCTGATTTGCATTCTCATGCCGGAAGACGACGTGCTCGCGGATGTCCGGCGCAGCAACCGGCAAATGCTGTGGATCGGCCTGATCGTGCTGACGCTGGCGGTGCTGGGGAGCCTGTACATTGCCCGACAAGTAGCCAGGCCGCTGGAACAGCTCACCGGCCAGGTCGCGGCGGTCGGCAGACTGCAGTTCGAAGCGCGGCCGGTGCCGCATTCCATCATTAAGGAAGTCGATGACCTGGCCGCCGCGACCGAGGAGATGAAGGCCGGCCTGCGCTCCTTCCAGAAGTATGTCCCGGCAGACCTCGTCCGCGCACTCATGGAAGCGGGGCAGGAGGCCAACCTCGGCGGCGAGAATCGGACGTTGACGATCTATTTTTCCGATATCGCCGATTTCACCTCCACTGCGGAGGAACTGCCCCCCGCGCGACTGGTCGAACATCTGGGAAAGTATTTGCAGGCTCAGAGCGACGGGATTCTCGCCACGCAAGGCACCGTGGACAAGTACATCGGTGATTCGATCATGGCCTTCTGGGGCGCGCCGCGCGCGAATCCGCAGCATGCGTTAGCCGCCTGTCTGGCAGCCTGGCGCAATCAGCAAAGCCTGCAAGAAATGCGCGGCAGGTGGCAGAGCGAAGGCAAACCGCTCTTCTACACGCGCATCGGCGTGCACACGGGCGAGGTCGTGGTCGGCAATATCGGCAGCGACACGCGCCTCAACTACACCGTCATCGGCGATGCGGTCAATCTCGCCAGCCGCCTGGAGGGGCTGAACAAATACTATGGCACGCAGATTCTCATTTCGGAAAACACTTATGAGGACGTGAAGGACGCAGTGCTGGCCCGGCCTGTAGACTGGGTGTCGGTCAAGGGCAGGAGCGCGGCTCTCCTCGTCTACGAACTCCTCGGGCTTCGGGCAGAGCCGGACAAAACAATTGAAGAGTTAATCCATCTTTCCAGCCACGCGCTCGCTGCTTATCGCCGGCAGGATTGGGAGACGGCGCTGCAGCTTTTCGACAAGGTTCAAAAGGTGCGTGCCGGCGACTACCCGTCCCAGCTCATGACGGCCCGCTGCCAGGGTTACCGGGGACAAGCGTTTGGCGAGCAGTGGAATGGGGTCCACCGCATGGATCGCAAGTAATGATGCTCTCAGTCCGTTGGAAAAGGTCTCTTTCTTCAGAGCAAGTCCTGTCCCTTTTTTCAACGGATTACTATATGTCGATCCCCACGGCGCGCATGAGCGCGAGCGCATTGCTGTTCTTGACCACGCCCGGGCGCATGCGGTAATCAAACGTCATGACGCCATTGTCGAACTGGTCTTCAAAGTGCACGTTTTGCCCGCGTGGCGCGAGCAGGTCGGCGATCTCGGTCAGGGCGAGATCGTGCGTGGTGATCAGGCCGATGGCGCCTTGCTGCACGAGGCCGCGGACAATCGCTTCCGCGCCCAGGCGGCGGTCGTGAGAGTTAGTGCCTTGCAGCATTTCGTCCAGCAAGAACAGGAGCGGCGGCGCGCCCCGGGCGAGATCGACCAGTTGCCGCACGCGCGTGATCTCGGCGTAAAAGCGCGAACGCCCGGCTTGCAGCGAATCCTGAATGCGCAGTGTCGCGCCAATGACCAGCGGGGAAAGCCGCAATCGTTCGGCGCGCACCGGAGCCCCGGCCAAGGCCAGGACGGCATTGATGCCGACCGTGCGCAGCAGCGTGCTTTTGCCGGACATGTTCGAGCCGCTCACGATCAGCACGCGCAAGGCGCCGCCGAGGCACAGGTCATTACGCACGCAGCGCTCCGCGGGGATCAGGGGGTGACCCAAATCGGCGCCGTCGAACAGGGCTTCGCCCGGCACGATTTCGGGAAAGGCGTCGGCCGGATGCTCGTAGGCATAAGCAGCCAGGGAGCTAAGCGCCTCGAACGCACCGACAGTTTCTAACCAGCGAGCGATGCCGCGGCCGGCGGCCGCGCGCCAACGGTCGATAGCAAAAGCCAGTTGCGTGCTCCAGAGCAGCAGCAAGGCGACGGGCGCGAAGAACTGATTGCGCCGCGCGTTCAGCCAATCGACGAGCTTGCCGAGCTGGGCGATGCGTCGCGAAGGCGCTAAGCCGCCGGTCAGCAACGCCTCTTGCAGTTGCTTGAGACGCGCGCTCTTGAATTCAGCGCGTTCCAGCCGCCCAAGAATTCCGGACAGGAGAAACAATTCGCCGGCGCGCCGCTCTACCGGCCCAATGACTTCGCGCACCCGAGCATGCAGCCAGGCGGCAAAGCCGATCTCCATGAGCAGGAGCGCCGCAAACGGAGCGCCACCCAGGTCGAGAGCGATCCAGGCGAGCAGCGCCAGCACTGTCAGCGCCGGCAGAATGAGCGTCAGCGCTCGAGCCCACGGGGGGGCGCGCATGGTCGGTGCCGCGCCCCAGGCAACGACGGCCTCTAGATCAACACCCTCCGGGACGCCTGCCGCCAGAAGCGCCAACTGCTCGCGCAGGTCCAGGCGCGTGCGCAACTCGTCCACCGCTTGCTGGCGCGCACGTATGTCTTCCGGAGAGGCAG
>DASZFN010000567.1:0-4284 GCA_035939715.1 Gemmataceae bacterium
GCCGTCGATGCGCCTGTCCTCGGCTCCCCAATAACGCCCCGTCGCCGGATCAACCCAGATCGAATGCGCATCTCCTTGCTTGCCGCCTTGCACGCGATGTCCCATTTTCTGAAGCTGGTTCACGACATCCGGATACCGGCCTGCGCCCTCGAAACGCACGACATCCGGAAACCAGGCGTGATGCAAGCGCGGGGCATCCACCGCGGCGCGGATGTCCATGCCGTAATCGAGCACGTTCACGAGCACACACAGGACGGTGTTGATGATGGTCCGGCTGCCGGGGCTGCCGGTGACCAGCACGAGCTTGCCCTGGCGCGCGACGATCGTGGGCGTTTGCGAGCTCAGCATGCGCTTGCCCGGCGCGATGAGATTGGCGTCGGTGCCGATGGCGCCTTTGCGATCGGTGATGCTGGGCAGCCAGTTGAAGTCCGTCATTTCGTCGTTCAGGAGAAAGCCGGCCCCGCGGACCACTACGCGCGAGCCGTAGCTCCGCTCCAGGGTGTAGGTGTTCGACACCGCCATGCCATCCGGGTCGATGACGGAAAAGTGTGTAGTATGGTCTCCTTCGCCGGCGAGGGTGATATCCGGGGCCAGGTCTTCGCTGCGTGTCGCCTTGTGCAGGTCAATGCCGCGCGCCAGCTCCCGGGCATATTCCTTGCTGGTCAGGTGCGCGGGAATTCTGACGAAATCGGTATCACCCAGGTAGCGAGCGCGGTCGTAGAATGCGCGACGCATGGACTCGACCATGAGATGCAAGGTTTCGGCAGACCAGCGCTCGTGCCGGCGCAGCTCAAAATTCTCCAGGATATTGAGCATCTCCACCAGACAAATGCCGCCGGAGCTTGGCGGCGGCGGTCCATAAACGTCATAGCCGCGATAGGTGCCGTGGATGGGCGGACGTATCTTCGCCTGGTAGGCGCCCAGGTCGGCCCTGGTGATGAGGCCGCCGCCTGACTTCATCTCCGCGGCGATCTTGTCGGCAATGGCGCCTTCGTAAAACGCCGCCGGACCGTTGTCGGCGATTTGAAGCAGCGTCCAGGCCAGGTCCTTGAGCACCAGCCGATCGCCTTTATGCCATTCCTCGGCGCCGCCACGTTTGCCATAGACCTGGCGCAGCTCGGGAAAATCGCGCGCATCCCAAACGAGCCAGTTCAGCGATCCCGCTAGGTGCTCGTTGACCGTGAAGCCGTTCTCGGCCAGCAGCACGGCCGGTGTGACCACTTCTTTCCACTGCAGTTTGCCGAAACGCTGATGGGCCAGCGCCAGTCCGCGCACTGTCCCCGGCACGCCGATCACCTTGTAACCATACTGCCCATCCTTTCGGGAGAACATGGTCCTGGTTGACGCCGCGGGGGCGGTCTCGCGATAGTCGATGACGGCCGGTTCGCTCTTGCCGCCCGGATAGACAAGCATGAAACCGCCGCCGCCGATGTTGCCTGCCTGGGGATAGGTCACCGCCAGCGCGAATGCCGTGGCCACGGCGGCGTCCACGGCGTTACCGCCCTTCTTGAGAATGGCGACGCCGATTTCCGAAGCCGGGGCCGATACCGACACGACCATGCCATGCTTTGCCGGCACAGGCGGGGCCGCGTTCACCCTGGCTCCCGGCAAAGCAAGAGCCGGGAACGCCAGCAGCAGCGGCAAGAGAATGGTCCACGGGACGCACCGGCGGCAGCGCCGCGACCTTGCTAGACAAAGCGACATAGTTTCTACGCCTTCTCGACCACGGAATCAAAGACTCTAACCTGCTTCCAGTCTTCCTTGTTTTCCTCAACAAAGCGGATGTGCGCTGGGGCGCTTTGATAGCGGTCGTGATCTTCCTGGGTTGCGAACACGATGTGCAAGCCCACATCAAAATCGCGGACATTGACCGGCCGATTCAAGTCCGTGGCCAGTGTTCCGGCGGCGAAGAAAACTATCCCAGGGTGGGTCACGAGGTATTTCTTGCAGGCAGCCAGCAGCTTCTGCCTGGCCGACTCGGAATTGTCCTTCAGCGTGAAATAGACATTGTGCGCGAGCATCTTGAATCATCCTGTGGCGACAGGTTTCAACCTGTCGAGAATACAAAACGGCAAGGACAGAACCTATTGTGCAGCGCCGACGCTACAAGTTAGGCGCCGGCTGCCGTCTTCAGGCGGGCAACGGCTGCGGCCACGTCCGTTTCCAACTCAAACGGGGCATTAAAGGAGCCATCGGTGCTGACCAGCTTGGTCGTATAAAACACATCGCCGATCACCTTGGACAGCCCACAAAGCATGAGCCGGCCGCCCAGCTCGTGCAGCTTGCGGCGCACGCCGAGCAGGGGGCGGAAAGCTACGCTGGAGATGTACTTGATATTTTGAAAGTCGATGACCAGCTTGCGCGCGCCGGTTTGGTCGAGGAGGGCGAGCAGGTCGTGCAGGATGGCCTCGGCGACCTTCTCGTCCTGAATGTCCCTGGTCGTGAAAGTCACCACCAGGACGCCATCTTCGTTCCGGCTCGCCAGGTTGCTTTTGTGTAATTCCGCCATGATCGGCCAGGGCCCGAGGTTGGAAGGCGACGGCTCCAGGTCCGAATAAAAGGCGGGGCACACATTCCTCTATCCGGACCTCAGGCAGGAGATAAGTCTATCCCCTCAGGACGGCAAATACAAACCATAACTGGGAAACTCGACTCAAATGGCAGGACCAGTGCCGAAGGTGGGACTCGAACCCACACCCCCTTGCGGGGACCGGATTTTGAGACCGGCGCGTCTGCCAATTCCGCCACTTCGGCGTTCTTATATGGCAAGGGTTTACGTCGCGGCCGCGGCTGCCACTTCGCCGCTTGTGACCATCTTGTGACCAAACTGCACCGCATTGCCAGGATATTCCAGGACGTGCGCCGGAGCAAGGGTCCCTTGCCCATACGTCAGCCGCCCGAGGGCCTGCCGCTTCGTCTGGCCGCGAACCTTGGCGTAAATTCGCATGGTCATATCCAAGGTCCGATGCCCGAGCAATTCCTGTACGCTCTTGGGATCGGCGCCACCCTCGATAAGGCTCGTGGCGAACGTCCGCCGCAAGCTGTGCAAGTCCACATGCTCGACAAGACGGCCGTCCCGGTCAAAGGTTCGGGTAGCGATGCCGGCAAGCTTGCAGCAACGCATAAATGCGTTGTAGAGCCCCGATCTATGCGTCAGTGGGGTATTTTGCGTCGAGACAAACACATGGTCCCGAGTCAACCGGGCTTGAATCTGCTCCGTCAGCCCCGGCGTCTTGCCCCGGCCCGGCTGCCGGCCCTGCCGCCCCGCCTCCTGCCGGCCGATGATCTCCCACAGCCCGCCGTCGATGGGGATACGCCGTTCCCGGTGATTCTTGGCGACGGCGCCGCGGATAACCAGCTCCCGGTTGTCCCGGTCGATGTCGGCAAAGGTCAGGCTTGCCAGCTCCATCTTGCGAATGCCGGTCACAAGGTAGGCATACCAGATGTCCCGCCAGGGCCTCGGGCTCTTGTCGAGCAGCCGCGTAACTTCGTCGTCGGAAAGCGCCCGGCCTTCCTTCGGCCGGTCATGCCGCAAGGGTTTCATTTCGGCCAGCGGGTTACTGCCAATCAGCTTGTGACGCATTGCCCAGCGGAGCATGGTTCGGAGGGCGCCCACGTCGATATTGACCGTCCGCGGGCTCTTGCCGGCCTTGAGCCGATCCTCCCGATACGCCACGACGTTTTGCATGGTGACCTGTGAAACCTTGCTCGCGCCGATCTGCGGGACGATGTTCGCCAGGGCAATCAAGTAGCGGCTGGCTGCGGTTGGCTTCAAGGTCTGCCGGCAGAACTTCTCGTATTCCCGGCGCAGGTCAGCCAGGGCATAGTCATTGTCGAGTAAGCCGAAGTCCGCGCGATCGGCCCGCGCCCGCAGACTGTTCAGGATCGCGGTTGCCGCCTTCAGGTCCTTCGCCAAGCGTTTGCGCACGCGCCGGCCATCGGCGTAAAAATCAGCACAGTAAGAGCCCCCGCGGAGTATTAGTCCCTCGGGCAGCTTGCGTTGTCTGCTCATAGATGTCCTTTCGGGAAAGTGACCGGCCCGGCTCTCCCTGCTTTCCCGAACAGGGCGCCGGGTCCGGTCAAAAGGATGTCAACGTGAATCTGAAGTAGATGCAAAGCTTGTCAACCGCGTCCATCGACAAAGAACGCCTCCCTTTCATAAAGCCGTGCAACGTCGCGTAGGAGACTCCGCTGTCCTTGGCGACACGGTAGAGCGTTTCGTCGGAATCTCGAATCGCCTGCTTGAGCTGCTTGCTGACCATAGGTTTTCGACTCTTGTGACCC
>DASZFN010000568.1:0-18048 GCA_035939715.1 Gemmataceae bacterium
CTCTTTCGGCGAAAGCCCCTTGGCAAGCGGTTTGGCTTTCGCATCTGCAACAGTCCGGCTGGCCGAAATCATCAGCCAGATTCCAGTCAGTGTAATCGGCAAGAGAGTCGCGATAAGTGCTCTACGCAACTGCATGGTTATTCCCTGATCTGATCAAGCGTTTGGTCATTCCTTTAGCGGCAAGTCTTCAACTTGCCGGTTTCAGGTTCCAGGCAAGTTGAAAACTTGCCGCCACGAGGATGCCAGGGCTTGCTTCGCTGCTATTGGAGCAGTCTAATCATGAGCGCGAGTAAGAGCAAACCTCGCCACGGTTTTCGGCAGCCTAACAGGAGTCCGCAGCATGATTCGATTGTCAGGCATTGCAGCGGTCGGCATATCTCTATTCCTTTCCAGCACCGCCGATTTGTCTGCCCAGGCAAATGCCGCGAAAGCCGACCTTGTCCTCGTCAACGGCAAGATCTGGACCGTCAACAAAGCGCAACCGGAAGCGGAGGCGCTGGCGGTATGGCACGGCCGCATCCTTGCGGTCGGCAGTAACGGCGACATTCGCGCCCTGGCAAGCGCCAACACGCAAGTTATCGACCTGAAAGGCCGCCGGGTTGTGCCCGGCTTCTACGATAGTCACATCCACCTGCTCGGTTCAGGCGAGCGGCTCAGCGAAGTCGCGCTCAAGGATGCCGAGACAGAAGAGGAATTCGGCCGGCGGCTGCGTGAGTTTGACGGGAAGCTGCCGCGCGATCGCTGGTTGACCGGCGGCGAATGGGACCATGATCGCACCTTCAAGGGTGAACTGCCGACCGCGGAGCTGATCGACAAGTACGTCCCCAACCGGCCGGTGTTCCTGCGCCGTTACGACGGCCACATGGGCGTCGTCAATACACGCGTGCTGAAAATGGCCAACATTACGGCGCAGACGCCGGATCCGTCCGGCGGGGTCATTTATCGCAAACCCGGCAGCAGGGAGCCAACCGGGCTGCTGCGCGATAATGCCATGAATTTACTCGGCGGCTTGTTTCCGCCGACGTCGGATGCTGAGGTCGCCGAGGCGGTCCGCGCGGCGTTGGCCGAGATGCGTCGCGAAGGCGTGACCAGCGCCCAGGACATGGACGGCAGCGACGATGCCACGCGCCGGAAACTCTTCCGCACCTATCAGCAGCTAGCTCGCTCCGGGCAACTCACCGCGCGCATCGACTTGCGCTGGCCGCTGGCCCAGTGGCAGCAACTGGCCAGGCTCGGCTTGGCAGGCGGGTTTGGCGATGACTGGGTCAAGATCGGCGGCGTCAAAGGCTTCGTGGACGGCTCGCTCGGCTCCAGTACCGCAAAAATGTTCGAGCCCTTCGTCAATGAACCCGGCAGCACGGGCGTCTACGTGACGCCCCTCAACAAACTGCGTGAGTACATCCTGGGTGCCGACAAGGCCGGCCTGTCCGTGGCGCTCCACGCTATCGGCGACCGGGCCAATGCGGAATTGCTCGACATCTATGCCGAGGTTGCCAGCCTCAATGGCCCGCGCGAGCGCCGCTTTCGCATCGAGCATGCCCAGCATTTGCGGCCGGAAGATTATCGGCGCTTCCACGACCTCGGCGTGATCGCCTCCATGCAACCCTACCACGTCATCGATGACGGCCGCTGGGCCGAAGGCCGGATCGGAGGGAAACGCTGCGCCTCCTCGTATGCGTTTCGCTCACTGCTCGACGCCGGCTCACGGCTGGCGTTCGGCTCCGACTGGTCCGTGGCGCCGATCAGCGCCTTGCTCGGCATCGACGCCGCCGTCAACCGGCGCACGCTCGACAACAAAAACCCGCTGGGCTGGTTTCCCGAGCAGAAAATCACCGTCGCCGAGGCCATTGAAGCCTACACCCTGGGCTCGGCCTACGCAGGATTTCAGGAGAAGGACCGCGGCTCGCTGGAGCCCGGCAAGCTGGCAGACCTGGTGGTGCTGTCGCGCGATATCCTGGCCGATTCCGAGCGCGATCACATCGCAGACACAGCCGTGCTGATGACCATGGTGGGCGGCAAGGTAGTCTATGAGAAGAAGGAATAGTCTCTTAGCCTTTCCTGAACTCTTGATAAAATGATGAACTGTCCAAGGCGGAACTTGCGAAAGGGGTTCGCGTGCCCGACAAATATGCAGCAACGAAGAATGGCAACCGCAGGTTGGCTTCATGGCTACCCAACGAAAGCCGGCCCACCTGGGAAGTCGCTTTTCTTTTTCCGCCCCAGGGAAGCTGGACCGAGCAAGATTTCCTCAATCTGGATGCCGTTCACGAAGCTTATCCGCTCATCGAGCTCTCTCACGGCCGTCTGGAAGTTCTGCCCATGCCAACCGAAACGCACCAGCTCATCATGCTGTTCCTGGTCCGCCTGCTGGAAGCTTTCACGGCAAGCCACGCGCCGGGGATCGTCTTATGCGCCGGCATGCGCATCAGGCTGAAGAACGGCAGGTTCCGGGCTCCCGACGTCCTCTACATGAAGGCGGAGAACGCTCAGCGCCGTCATGAGCAGTTCTGGGACGGCGCCGACCTCGTCATGGAAGTGGTTAGCCCCGACCCCAAGGATCACCGCCGCGATTGGAAGGCCAAGGCACGGGAATACGCCCGCGCGCGCATTCCCGAATACTGGATCATCGATCCACAGGAGCGGAAAGTTCGCGTCCTGGTTCTCAAAGGCACGTCCTATCAAGTTCACGGAGACTTTGGCCCAGGAACGTACGCTACGAGCGCCGTCTTGCAGGGGTTTAGTGTTGCGGTCGATGCGTTATTGGCGCCTCCGGGCAGTCAGAAAGTGAATTAGGCCTTATGCCTAATAGCCCCAACGGCGGGCGTATGCAGCACCAACCCCTTGCATTGTTTCACATGCCCTCGGCCATAGAATGACTGCGCCCTTTTGGGCGCCTCTCTCGTATGCCCTGGAGCCACGATCGACAGCCAAGAAGGAGTCTTCCATGACCTCTCGATTCAGGTGCCGTAAGGCCAGTGCGCTGGCAGCCTTGATGCTGGCGGCCTTTTTCGTGCCCGCCGGACTGGCGGGCGCGGCGGATGCAGCGACGCCGGCCGGGTCCTTGAAATGGGTGCCCGCGGACGCGGCTTTTTATTCATCCATGCTCCGCGCTGGCGAACAGATCGACATCATCGTCAAGAGCAAGGCCTGGGCGAAGATCAAATCCATGCCCTCGGTCCAGATGATGATGCAAATGGCCCAGGCGCACTTGAAGAATCCTCCCGATCCGCACGCGGCGCAAGTGTTGCAACTCCTGCAGCAGCCGGAAAACCAGAAGCTCCTCGCCTTGCTCAAGGACATGATCTCCCACGAGGTCTTTTGCTGCGGCGCCGACAATGTGAGCGGCTTTATTGAGCTCATGACCGCCGTCAACGGCGCGCAACAGGTTGGCACTTTGACGGCCGCGGTCCAGCGCGCCCAGGGGCAGGAAATGCAGAAGATACAGGTCCATGCCCTGCTGCGCGGCCTGGCCGATAACCTGGAACTGATCCGCGTGCCGGACGTACTGGTTGGGTTCAAAGTCAGCAACCCTGCAGACGCGGAAGCTCAGCTCAAACGGCTGGACACGTTCCTCACCCAGGCACTGCAGCAAGCGCCGCCGCCGATCAAGGATCGCCTGAAAAAGGGCCAGGGCGCCAGCATGTTCACGTTCACGCTGGACGGCGGGCTCGTCCCCTGGGACAAAGTTTCGCTGAAGCAGTACGAGGACAAGGACGGCGAATTCGACAACCTGATCGAAAAACTGAAAACGCTCAAGCTCACCATCAGCCTCGGCCTGCGCGAGGATTATGTGATTCTGTCCGTGGGCGAGTCGGCCGGCTTTCTGAGCAAGCTGGGGGGCGGCAGCCTCCTGGCCGACCGGCCGGAATTCAAGCCGCTACAGAAATATGCGGGCGAACGCCTGACGTCGATTGCCTATGCGAGCAAAGAGCTGCGCTCGCAAGGCGGCATGTCGCGCAACGATATCGACAAAATGGCTAACGAAGCGAAGAAGTATCTGGAAAAGTCGGAAATGCCGCCGCCGATCCGCGAGCGGCTGCTCAAGGACATTGGCGATCTGGCTACCGACATCAAGTCCTTTCTCCACGAGCAGGGCGCCATGTTTTCTTTCGCCTTTCTGAACGGCCAGGGCCAGGAAAGTTTCACCTATGACTGGAGCGCGCATCCGAACCGGGACGGTTCCAAGCCGCTTAACCTGCTGCACCACGTCGGCGGTGCGCCGCTGCTGGCCGTGGTGTCGCGCAGCAAATACCGGCCGCAGAACTACCAGATGCTGGTCAAGTGGATCAAGCACCTCAACGGCTACGTTGGCGATTTCGTGGTGCCGCAGCTCAACGAAGACCAAAAGGGCCGCTACGAGCAGATCGTAAAAATGTTCCAGCCGCTCCTGGAGCGGCTCGACAAGGCGACCGGAGAGATGTTGCTGCCTGCCCTCAAGGACGGCCAGTCGGCGCTGGTGCTCGACGCCCAGCTGCGCAGCAAGCAGTGGCAGCAAATGCTGCCGGCCATGGACAAGCCGATGCCCATGCTGGAGCCGGCCCTCGTGCTGGGCGTGAGCGACGCGGAGCTGCTCAAGAAAGCTGTCAGCGAATACCGCATGATTGTCAACGAGATGATCTCCAAGCTCCACGACCTGAATCCCAGCATTCCCGAATTCCAGATTCCCGAGCCGCAAACGAAAGCGGTGGCCGGCGGCACGATCTACTACCACCCCATCCCCGAGGAGCTCGGCGTCGACAAGCAGATTTCCCCCAACGCCGGCCTGTCCAATCACGTGGCCGTGCTTGCTATTTCGCAGACGCACTCGGAACGGCTGCTCGCCAATACGCCGCTGAAGGGGAGCGGACCGCTCGCGGACCTGAAGCGGCCGCTGGCTGCGGCAGTCGTCTTTGATTTCGCCGGCGCCATGACGGCGCTCGAGCCCTGGATCGAGTTCGGCGTCGAGGAGGCGATGAAGCACCAGCCGGCCCCGCCGCCGGCCGCTGAGGAGAAGAGCGGCAAGCTCGTGGCCGCGCCGCCGGGCGGCATGCCGAGCCTCGAGGATATCCTCAAACAAGTGCGCACGGGCATCGAAGTCCTGAAATGCTTCCGCGGCTACACCAGCGCCACCTACTTTGAGGACAAGGCGCTGGTCACGCACGGCCTGGCGGTGTTTGAGGATTTACCGTAGGCCCGAATGTTGGCTCGACTTATTGAACTTGACCGCACCGCGTCGCAACGCTAATGTCCGCCCCCTTTGGTGGGTAATCGGTCGCACCGGACAGGGACAGAGCGCCAGGATTGCGCCTGTTGCCCGGTGGCATTTTTGTGAACAAGGGGGTTCCCATGGGCAAGACGCCGATGGTCGCTCTGGCCAGCGTGTTTCTGGCCGGGCTCGGGTTAACGGGATGCGAGTCGTGTAGCCTCTTCGGCGCCAACAGGCCCTGGAGGCAGGATCAGGCGGCCGCCAGTTCGACGCCAGGTACGTCCGGTTGGCAGAACCAGCCCAAGACGGCAACCGCCGGCTCGGCCGATGTAGCCAAGACCACCACGCTCGGCCAATCGACCAATCCTGACGCGGGCTTTGGCCGAAGCCCTGCGAGCGGCTTCTCGGGCTTGAGCCCGACGCCTAATACGACTCTTGGTCAGAATGCCACGGGCGCCGCTGCTTTCGCCCCGAATGCCACGGCGCCAACCGGCAATGCGAATAGCTCTCTTCAGGCCAGCACCCCTGCTCCGTCGGGCAGTTTCAGTAACAATATGCAGTATGGTGCGCGCCCTTCCGGCGATTCCAGCATGGGAGTGTCGCGAACGACTTTCCCGCAATCGAACACAGGCATGGACTGGAATCGCGACCCGAACGCGAGTGCTTCTCAGCTCTCGGCGTCCGGCGGAGACAGAACGACGGCATTCCCAGGCACGGGTTCGTCGTCGTCATCCGCCGTGCCGGCGCCTTCTGGTCAGACCTCCTCGTTTCCCGGTCAGAGCAGCGGCGTGAGCAACTCGCAATATCAGCAGACGCAATACCCGAATGCTCCTGCTGCCGAAGGCGTGAAGACCATGCCGCCTCCGGGCCAGGGCGATCAGTGATTACGTGCGAGAGGCTGTAAAGGTGGTCATTGGTCATTGGTCATTCGCGAATGACGAATGACCAATGACTAATGACCACCACCTCTTTACCCAGTCGTTCGCTCACGGCGTCCACGCCAGCCCCCGTATCTCACCAAATTCCCGGTGCAGCTTTTCCCAGGACGCTCCGGCATCCACCGAGCGGTAGACCTCGCCGCTTACACTGCTGGCGTATACCAATTGCGGTTGCGCGGGATGAGTGGCGAAATTCCACATCGTGCTGTTCGTCCGGCCAGGTATGCGCGTCGGCTGCCAGCTGAGGCCGCCATCGGTCGATCGCGCAACCAGACCCGTGGAGCCTGGCGGGCCGTCGCCGTTGCCTAGCAGGATCGTTTCTAGCTGATCAGGCAATTGAGCCAGTCCACGAAAATAAGGGCAAGGTAAACTCTGGCCCAGGCGCAAGGGCTGCCAGTTCTCACCATCATCCGTGCTGAGATTGACGTCGTTGTTGGTACTGGCCAGCACACGCTTCTTGCCGCCCTTGTCCGGCACAACAGCCATGGCATGGATGTCTAAGGAACTCAGTCCCTGGCCGACTTTTTGCCAGGTCCGGCCGGTGTCCCGGCTTCGATAGACGCCGTCAATTTCTACGCCGGCCCATACAATTCGCGGATCCACAGGATCGGCCAACAAAGTGGTAACGCGCGTGTGCAGGATGCGCGGGCAATCTCTCCGCATCAGCACATCCGCTTCCGTCCAACTCCGCCCGTCGTCAGCAGACCGAAACAGCCGCGAGGGACACGTGCCGACCACGAGGATATCGGGATCGTGCGGCAAAATGGCAATCGACCAGATTTGCAAGCCGTTGAGCGGCGACTCCACGCGCTCCCAGGAACCAGCGCCGTCCAGGCTGCGAAACAGGCCCTGTTCGCTGCCCAGATAGAGCACGCGCGGATCGCGTGGATGCACCACCAGCGCGCGGACGTGGCACTAGACAAACATGCCATCCATGGCGCGGGCAAAGGATTCGCCGTTGTCCGTGCTGCGAAAGACGCCCTGGCCGATGGTGCCGATGTAAAGCCGATGGGACGGAAGCATGGCTGGACCTTCTCTTGTTATGGCGGGGGAAACGAATACGGTTTAGATTGTATGCCTTTGCATGCAGAACGGGAGCTATTTACGGGGCAGCCGGAACGGCTTTTCTACGACGGCACCTGTGGTCTGTGTCACGCCGCCGTCCGCTTCGTCCTGGCCAAAGACCGCAGCGGGAACGCCTTTCGCTTCGCTCCATTGGATAGCGATCTCTTTCGTTCCGCTGTCCCCGAGGTGGAGCGTGCCAGGCTTGGCGAGACCTTGGTGGTGCAGACAGCCGATGGAGCGATCCTCGCTCGCGCGCGGGCCGTTCTGCATATCATGCGGCGGCTGGGCGGCTTCTGGCGGCTGCTGGCAGGGCTGCTCGCCATCATCCCGCGCCCATTGCTTGATCGCCTCTATGATGGCGTCGCCTGGAGCCGTCACCGGCTGTTTCGGCGGCCTGCCGACGTTTGCCCGGTCCTGCCTCCCCACCTGCGCCGGCGATTTGACCTTTAAGCGAGCCTCCGCTACGCTGAATGGCAGACTTTTTCACGGGGGAACAGTGCTGCCGAACCCCGGTGAATGAGAGAGAGGCGTGTCGATGAAGCGGTCGGCCTTTACGTTGATCGAATTGCTGGTGGTGATTGCGATCATCGCCATCCTCATTGGCCTGTTGCTGCCGGCGGTGCAGCGCGTTCGCGAAGCGGCCAATCGCGCGAGTTGCACCAACAACCTCAAGCAACTGGGCCTGGCCTTGCACAACTATCACGATGCTCTCGGCTCATTTCCGCCCGGCATCACGGGCGGCGCCAGCGACGACCTGCAGGACGGCCTCAGCAGCGGCTTTGTGCCGCTGACGAACTTCATTGAAGAAGACAACTGGATAAAGCAATGGAATCCGAAAGTCCTCTGGTTCGATCGGCCCAACGCGGATCTCGTGGGGCATCAGATCAAGACTTATTTTTGCCCGAGCAACCGTACCAGCGGTGTGATCGATCTGCAATTCCTCGTGCCGGTCGCCGGCCGGCCGTTGCCGAACCCGGCATCCTGCGATTACTTGTTGTGCAAAGGCGCGAACTCCGCTCTCTGCCTGATCAACCATGTGCCGCCCCAGGCGCGCGGCGTCTTTGACGTCAACTCGCGGACGCGCATCGCCGATATTATTGACGGCACCAGCCATACCTTTGCCATCGGCGAGGGCGCGGGCAACAGCCCCCGCTATCTCATCCGTCATTACTATGCCGATACGTCTGCCGCGACCGATCTCTTTCCGGGACAGTCGCCGCTGATCGACCAGAGCTGGTCGTCAGGCCCGCTGGCGACGCGGTCGCTTCACTCCAATGGCCTGCTGGGCGGCTCCGGCTTCGGCGTCACCGCGCAGCGCGGCGGCTTCACCCCTCCGTTCGATGAGCCGATGAACAACCCGCTCGCACTGGCCGCCCTTGACTTCAATTGCGGCTGTACGAACAGCGGCACGACGAACGGCAATCTCGATACGCTGTCCGGCTTTCGCAGCCTGCATCCAGGCGGCTGCAATTTTCTTTTCTGCGACGGCAGCGTTCACTTCCTCAGCGAGAACATCGCGCCGGCGACCTATCGGGCCCTTTCCACGATGTCCGGTCAGGAGCCGATCGACGACGCCTTCTAAGCTAAAATCAGTGTGCGCGAATCCGCACGACCTTGGCCCGCCGCGCAAGCAAGGCCCTCGCTGGCGCATTTTGAAGTTGCACTTTTCAAGTTATATCCGCTTACGCCGCGCGTATTTTTCAATGCCACGGCCTTGTGCCGTGGTGCATTACGTTGGCTTCTACACAGCGCGGCGCTCTTCGCGTATTTGATGCCACGGCCTTGTGCCGTGGTCGCTCACGTTGGTTGCTAACCTTGTCCGCTAGAAACGAACGTGAAGTACCACGGCACAAGGCCGTGGCATTCCGTTTTTCAAGAGCGCAACTTCACAACTGGCGCGTCGGGCTAAGCTGCGGCCGAATCCGCGCACGGTCAGATAGTTCCAGGATTTTCCGAAAAATGTCTTGACCACCAAAACGTGACGGTTACTCCGTTCTGGATATAACCACAATGGACCGAGCTTGAAAAAGGACGACTCCCAACAGTGTGATCCGGCCGAGCGGGTGCCGTTGCTGCCTGCGGTGTTCCACATCATGCTGGCGCTGGCCGAGGGAGACTGCCATGGCTACGGCATCATGCAGGAAGTGGAACGGCTCACGGACGGGCAAATTCACCTGGGGCCGGGCACGCTGTATCGGTCCATCCAGCGCATGCTGGTGGACGGCTTCATTGAAGAGCTGGACAATCCTGACGCGGCGGACGCGGATCGGCGGCGCTGCTACCGGCTCACGGCCTTCGGGCGGCGCGTCGCCCGGGAGGAAGCGCGCCGCCTCGCGACCCTGGTAAAAGCGTCCCTGGCACGCGGCGTGTTGCCGAGGCAGCCTGCCCGCGCGCACCGTGTAGAACGGAATTAATTCCGTTCTACGAGAGGAAATTGCATCATGGCTCGCGCAGTGAAACCGGTTCCAGAGGACTTTCACACCATCACGCCTCACCTGGTCGTGCGCGGCGTGGCCAGGGCCATTGACTTCTATCGCCGGGCCTTCGGCGCCCATGAATTGTTGCGCAATCTCGCGCCGGATGGGGAAGCGATCATGCATGCCGAGCTGCTCCTTGGCGATTCCCGTTATTTTGTGAATGACGAATTTCCGGCCCACGGCGTCCTGTCGCCGCTAGCGCTGGGCGGTTCGCCCGTGACTCTGCATCTCTATGTCGAGGACGTGGACGCGACTTTCCAGCAGGCCGTGGCCGCGGGCGCGGCAATCGTGATGCCGGTCGATAACTGCTTCTGGGGCGACCGCTACGGCATCGTCAAGGATCCGTTCGGCCACGTCTGGTCCATCGGCAGCCGCATCGAGGACCTTTCCCCCGAAGAGCTGCACGAGCGGGCCAAGACTTATTCGCAAACGCACGATTGGGGAGAACCATCCGGCCGGGGTGACCCAGCCTGAGCCCTGTTGCCGCGCGGCGGCAGGTCTTCCGTTCAGGCGGTTCGTAGGCCGCGAAAGAAAGGGTGAGCGATGAATGTACTCATGAGTTTGCTTGGCGGAACGGCTGTTGCCGTGCTGGTTGTCGTCAGCGTGGCCATGGCCCAGGAAAAAAAGGCGGCGGGCGGGCATGATGCCGATGAGCCGGGCCCGGTGCACAAGCAGATGGCCAAATGGGCCGGCGAATACACCACCAGCAGCAGGTTTTACATGAAACCGAACGATGCCAGCGAGGAGACCAAGGGCGCCGCCACCATCAAGAGCGTCCTGGGCGGGCGTTTCCTGTCCGAGGAGAATTCGGGCAAAATGCTCGGGCAGGAATTTACAGGCATCCGCTTGTATGGTTATAACAATTTGTCCGGCAAGTATGAGGCGACCTGGGTCTATACCGGCGCCACCGGCATGATGACGCTTTCCGGCACCAGCAAGGACGAAGGCAAGACCATTGAATATAGCGCTTCCTACGAGCAGAAAGGGAGCAAGATGAACTTGACCGTCGTCATGCGTCATGACAGCGACGACCAATTCGTCGTCGAGCTCATTGCCAAGAACCCGGACGGCGGCAGGGGCCCAACCCTGGAGACCACGTACACGCGCAAAAAATAGCTTGGCGCCGGGCGACGCGACAGCGCTGGCGCTCTTTCCATTTTCTATTCACACCAGGAGACTTCCTCCATGCCTGCCACGAAGAAAAAGACGCCGCCGTCGCTTTACAGCGTCCACCCCGGCGTCGCCATGATGCAGAAATGGATTCAAGAGCTGCCGCAGAAGACCGGCCGCTCCCTGGAAGAGTGGCTCGCGTTCATCAAGAAGTCCGGGCCGCCCACCGAAAAGGAGCGCCGTGACTGGCTGAAGAAGGAGCACGGCCACGGGACCAATTCGGCCTGGTGGCTGGCGGAGAAAGCCGAAGGCAAACCGGGCAGCTTTGCGGACGAGGACCCTGACGCCTACCTGAAAATGGCCGTGCAGTACGTGGACGACATGTATTCGGACGGCAAAGCCCCTCTGCGGCCGATTTACGATGCCTTGCTCAAGCTTGGGCTGGGTATTGGTCCGGAAGCCAAGGCCTGCCCCTGTCAGACGATCGTGCCGCTTTATCGCAACCATGTCTTCGCCCAGATCAAGCCGACTACCAACAAGCGCATCGACATGGGCTTCGCTCTGAAAGACACCAAAGCCACCGGCCGCCTGATCGACACCGGCGGCTTTGCCAAGAAGGACCGCATTACGCATCGCATTCCGATCAGTAGCCTGGCAGAGATCGACGCCGAGGTGAAACGCTGGCTGAAGGTGGCCTACGATATGGATAGCGGGAAGTAACAGGACAATCGTTCATTGATCTTCAGGGTCGCTGGTTATGTGCCATGCTTTCGCGGCCCCGGCAGCCATGACAAGAGTGGCCAAGGCCGTGCGGGGGGCCGCGAAAGCATGCCACCCGGACCGGTCAAGGTGTCGCGCGTCGTGCGCGTTTCTGCAGCTCTTGCACGTGCGCGCTGAATTCTTTCGTGTTGGTCAGTGCGAACAGCAAATCCTTCAGGGCCTCCTTGCGATTGTTCTTGCTGCCAAGAAAATTCCCGGCAAACTGTTTTTCCGTTTCCGCGGGGAAACGGGCCAGGGTCGCCAGATAGAGGGCGTCGATGGCGTCCCCATTGCTCTTCCCTGAGTTGAGCAACTCGCTGATAAGTCTCTCGAAACGGCCCCCTTCCCTGCCGGCCAGGTTAAGGCCTGCCGGGCCGCTCGTCCGCGCCGCATCGCGCGTGCGTTCCCAGAGCTCGACGGTGCCGTTGTCTCCCGCGATGGCCAGAAGCCGGCCGTCCGGCGAAAAGGCCACGCTGTGCACTGCCCCCGTGCGCCCCATTGCCCTGGCAAGGATGGTCCCCGTGGCCACATCCCAGCAGATGAATCTCTGGTCCATGCCTGCGGTGACGAGGGTCTTGCCGTCCGGTGAAAACGCTAGCGCCAGCACGATATTCGCGTGCCCCTTCAGGGCGGCGACCTGCTTGCCCGTGGCCACGTCCCAGAGTTGCACGGCCGTGTCATTGCTGGAACTGGCCAACCTCTTACCGTCGGGGGAAAACGCCACGGCTGCCTGCACCAGGCGCAGGCTCGCCGGTTGAAAGCGGCCGATCTGCCGTACTTCTTTGCCTGTGGCCGCCTCCCACAAACGAACAGTGCTGTCCGTGCTCGCCCCGGCCAGGAGTTTGCCGTCCGGCGAAAAGGCCAGTCCACTGCCCATTCGCGGCGCCTCGGAAACAGCACTTAATTTGCCCGATGTCACATCCCAGATCTGCACGCGTTGGTTGGAATCGGCGCTGGCGAGAATCCGGCCGTCGGGAGAGAAAGCAATGGCCAGCGGGGATTTCCTGTCCGCGAGATTTAGCCGCTCCCGCCCCGTGGCCAGATCCCAGAGCTTCACGGCTCCGTCGCCCCCAGACGCCAATGTCTTCGCATCCGGGGAGAACGCCAGGGCGCGCACGGCTGGTCTGGACTGCGCAGTCTCCTCCGGATCGAAGCGGCTGTCGATTGACCTTACGGCTTTGCCGCTCTCGATGTCCCACAGCACGACCTTGCCGCTGCCGTCCCCGGCAGCCAGGTGCTTGCCGTCCGGCGAGAAGGCCACGGCATAGATCGCCGATAACTGCGGCGGCTGCTGGTTTGAGAGCGCGAGGGTACGGAGCAGGCGATACATCTCTGCCGTGCTTGGCTCGGCCTGTGGCGCCGGCGGCGGGTCCTGATTTGCTTGCTGGAATTGTGGTTGCTCTGCCGCGCGCGGCCCGCGCGTCAGGGTACCGGCGCCGGCGCCGAGCAGGCCGACGGTCATCACGACCAGGGCGACCATTTTCATCTTGGTTACGAGCATGGTTTTCAGAACTCCTTCTGTCAAAGCGGTGACCTGGGCCGGGATCAGCCCGGGCAAAACAGTCTCGCCGGAGGCGACCAGCGTGGCGGCCTTGACGGTGCCGATCACGCGCGCCGCCGGCATGGCGGCGCAGGCTTGCCGCGCCAGCGCGGGCGCCAGCAGCGCTGCCGACAGGCTTAGCCCGCGGCGCGTCAACCGGTTCCGCAGCAGCCGCCGGCCGCGCTCCAGGCGGCCGCGCAGCGTCGGCGTCGTCCAGCCGAGCTCATGGGCCGCCTCGTCGCGCGTCTTGCCCTGCAAGTAGCAGAGGACGAGGGGCGCGCGAAGTTTTTCCGGCAAGCGTTCCAGTTCGGCGTCGAGCTGGTGCATCATCTCGCGCCAGGACAGGTCATCTGTGCCCCGGCTGTCGGCGACATCGGCCAGAGGTTTTTCTCGGGCCGAGTGGCGCGCGAGTTCTCGTTGGAGGCTCCGGGCACTGCGATAGGCCACGCCATGCAGCCAGCTGGCCAGCGAATCGCGCTTGCGGATCGACGCTGCCTTGCGCGCCAGCACGAGGAACGCCGCCTGGCAGGCATCCTCGGCATCATGGACATGCGGCAGCACACGCCGGCAGACGCTCAGCACCATGGCGCCATGCCGCTCGACCAGGGCCGCAAACGCCGCTTGCTCCTGACGCGCCACAAAACGCGCCAGCAGCTCGCGATCCGATTGCTGACGCGCCTCGGCAGGCGCCACCAGCCTGGCAATGTGGTACAGAACCGTTGTTAGCTGGCCATGGTTCATCGGGCTTACCGGGATGTCCTGGATTGCTTGCTCTACTTATTAGTGGCAGATGGAAGGGAAATTGACACAGTTTTTTGCTCGCCCGGCCGTGGCGGCAAGTTTCCAACTTGCCGGGTCCAACGGCAAGTTAAAAGCTTGCCGCCACCTACCCCGCTTCGCTCGTTAGCGGAAAAGAGCAACATGCGAAATGCTCTGGACACGCTGCGGCTCTTTTGTCACAAGCGGCCCCTCACTTTCCAGATCGAATTTACATGGCAGGCAGCAACCATGCTCGCGAAATCCGTCCGCGCAGGTATGTCGTTCGTTCTGGTCCTCATGGCAGGCTGCGTTGCACGTGATCTGCGCCCCTATCACGATCTGCCTCCCGCGGACATCAAGGCTACGCGCATTGACTACGTGGATGCGGATGCCTTCGACGTGGTCCTGGAAACGGACCTGACAAACCAGGATCCGGTGATCCTGATCCAGACTTCGTATCAAAAACCGGAATGGGGCGGCCGGCTCAACGGCTGGATCGCCGCCTGGAACCTGGGCGGCAAAGTGGACGCCAACAAGGAGAAGCGCACGCTGCGCTTCCAGATTCCGGCGGTTACGGTGGACAAGGACAGCATCCGGGAATTTCGCCTGCTGGTGGGCGGCTTCATGGACCGTGTCGACCAACTGGCGAAAGACACTTCCGTCTGGTGGTCCGAGGAAAAAATCCGCAACCGCCGGATCGCTCTTTTGAAGCCCTACAATCTCCGCTTCAACCAGGACGAGGACGGCAACATTCAGCTCATCTTCTTCAACGGCCGCTACGCGCGCTATTACGAAGACTTCATGACCAAGGTCGCCCGCGCCGACAGCGACGCGGAAGCCGGCTGGACGCGCGCTTTCACCTGTTCGCGGTGCAAGCCGAAGCAGAATGCACAAGCAACGGAGCCGGCGGAAAAAACTCCTTCCGCCAAGTCGACGACGGTGCCGCAACTAGCCGGGCTCGAACGCTACAAGTGATGCCTGAGGACCGCATTGACAAGATGCCTGTGCCCGACACAATGACAGTATGAGCATTAAGCAAGCCGAAACCGGTATTCCTCCCGAGCTCGCGGCAGATACACAAGCCGTGCTGGAGCACCTTGCTTCCGGAAGATCGCTCAATCCGGAAGTAGCACGCAGGATCCGCGAACGAGGTGATCGTATCCGCGAAGAGATATTCAACAAGCACGGGATTCTCAACATCGGCGTTCCTGCAATCCGCGAGCTTCGTGACGCATGAAGTACGTCCTCGATTCATGCGTAGCCTTTAAGTGGGCCGTCCGCGAGGTCGACACAGACAAGGCTCTTCAGCTTCGGGATGATTACCGGAAGGCAGTCCATGAGTTGATCTCTCCCGACGTCCTGCCCGCTGAAATCGGCCATGCGCTGACCCGCGCCGAACGCCAGGGTAGAATTGCTCCGCCTAATGGCTGGGCGGCTTGGCTGGCGATCATGGCTGATGCCCCGCATCTTTTCTCTTATATTTCACTCATGCCCAGAGCCTACGCCATCTCATCTCAAGCCAGGATTGGCATCTACGATTGTCTCTACCTCGCCCTCGCGGAACAGGAGAACTGCCAGTTTGTCACCTCCGATGACAAGCTCGTTAAGAAATTGCTGTCGCAGTTCCCCTTCATCATCCCGCTCGCGTCGTTGCCGTGAGCGGACAGTGCTCACTTGGTTAAGCGAGCACTGACTGCAGCACGTTGCCATGCACATCCGTCAAACGGAAATCCCGCCCGGCATAGCGATAGGTCAGTTTCTTGTGATCGATCCCCATGAGGTGCAAGATAGTCGCGTGGTAGTCATGCACGTGGCACGGGTTGGCGACGATGTTGATACCGTATTCATCGGTTTGCCCGTAGGCCGTGCCGCCCTTGACGCCGGCGCCGGCCAGCAGACAGGTGAACGCCTTGGCGTGGTGGTTGCGTCCCTTGTCCTGCGGCGTGCCGCCCCACGGTGTGCGGCCGAATTCGGTGCACACGGCGATTAAGGTTTCGTTAAAGAGACCGCGCTGCTTGATGTCCCGAATGAGTGCGGCGATCGCCCGATCGACGCGGCGCGCTTTGCCTCGGTGTTCCTGCATATCACCGTGGGCATCCCAGTTATTGCTCGAGCCCGTATCAATTAGTTCAACCACGCGCACGCCTTGCTCCACCAGCCGGCGGGCGATCAAACATTGCCAGGCAAAGGAGCGATTGTCGCCGCGCGGACAACCGTAACTGTCCAGCGTGGCGTTGGCTTCGCCGGCCACGTCGAAGATTGTCGGGGCCACGCGCATCATGCCGCGGGCCGTCTCGAAACTTTGCGCGCGGGCCTGCAAGTTCAGATCCCAGGAGCGTTCCTGGGCGTGCAGCGCGTTCACGTCGCGCAACATCATTTGTTCGAGCTCGGCAAGCGTGACGGAACGAGCTGCGGAGTGCAGATCGGCAATCGGCTCGTCCCCAGGCAGCACGCGAACGCCTTGATGCTGCGGTGGCAGAAAGTTGCTGTCCCACACCTGGGCGCCGGCGTAGGGCATGTGCTCGGCCAGCACGACATAAGGCGGCAGGTTTTGATTGAACGTGCCGAGCCCATAGCTCAACCAGGATCCCAGGCTGGGCATCGGCACCGTCGCCGAGCCGGTGTGCATGGCCAGGGTCGCCTGAAAATGCTCGAGAATATCCGTGTGCAGCGTGTGGATGACGCATAGGTCATCCGCCAGCGCGCCGAGATGGGGAAATAGTTCGCTGACCATCAGGCCGGACTTGCCGCGCGGCGCGAACCCGAAAGGAGAGCGAATCAAGTAATAGGGTTTGTCCGTAGTATCGCGCAGGTGCCGATCCACGACCTTCTTACCGTGGTCCTTCTGCAGTTTCGGCTTGTAGTCGAAGGTATCGACGTGCGAAAAACCGCCGGTGAGAAAAATGAAGATCAGGTTCTTGGCCTTGGTAGGAAGATGGCCGGGCCGGGGGGCTAAGGGCGCCCCGCCGTGTACCTGGGCGGCTAGCGAAAGGGCGGGATAAAGGCCAAGGCTGCCGGCAGCGCAGCACTTGAGGAAATCACGGCGGTGCAAGTTGTGCGGCTGTCTACTGCTCTTCATCGAGTAAGTCCTCGCCATGTCTTCTTCGGTCGCGCATCTCAGTCCACATAGACGAATTCATTGGCGCAAAGCATGGTCCGCGCAAAACTCGTCCAAGCCTCCTCTTGCCAGTGTTCCTTGGAGATGCCGATTTGCGCCAACTGCCGCGCGTACTCGTCGATGTACCACAAGCCCTTCTCCACCTCGATCGGCTTGGCGGCTCTAGAGAAAGCCAGGTCGTAGGCAAGCTGAACCCGTTGCCGCGGATCGTTTGTCGCGCGCATCAATGTGCGAGCGAAACCCTCAGCCTGGGTGCGCACGAAGGGATTGTTCATCAAGAACAGCGCCTGTTGCGGCACCGTGGCACTGGTCCGCTGCTCGGTGGAAGTATTCGTATCCGGCCCGTCGAAGAGCACCAGGTACGGATGCCGTTGCAGGCGCTGGGTCATCAGATACACGCTCCGATGATCGGACGGGTATACCTCTTTGAAGGGGTTGTGCTGCGTCCAGGTCCACTTGTCCATGGGCGGGAAAGGATGCGGTCCCGGGCGGCTCAAGTCGAGCTTGCCGCTGAGCGCGAGCATGGTGTCGCGGATGGCCTCCGCATCCAGGCGGCGGCGATCGAAGCGCCAGTACCAGCGATTGCCCGGATCTCTGACGGCGTTCACTTCATCATGACTGCTGGAAAGTTGATAGGTCCTGGACAGGAGAATCAGGCGATGCAGCGCCTTGATCGACCAGCCGCTGTCCACGAAGCGGGCCGCCAGCCAAGCGAGCAGTTCCGGATGGGTCGGTTCATCGCCACGCAGGCCGAAATTGGAAGGCGTCGTAACGATGCCCTTGCCGAAATGATGCTGCCAGAGGCGATTCACCATCACCCGCGCGGTAAGCGGGTTGTCCGGCCGGGTTAACCATTGCGCGAGTTGCAGGCGGCCGCTGGCGTTTGCGGGAATGTCGCATTGGTCTGCCGCCAGGAATTTGGGCATGCCGCGTTTGACGACCGGTCCCTGCTGTTCAACCTCGCCGCGCATCTGCACGCGGGCGTCGCCCGGCTTGCCATCCTGCACGGCGTAGGCGGCCGGCATGTCGCGCGGCAAACCCGCCTTGCCGATATTCCAGCGCTCATTGCGGAGTGCTTCCAGTTTTTCCTTGGGGCC
>DASZFN010000569.1:0-2725 GCA_035939715.1 Gemmataceae bacterium
GCAGCCTGATCGGCTGCGGCAAGCGCCTTGCTCCAGGCATCCAAGGCATTGGGTCCCGTCCAAACATGCGGCGGCACATCGTCGATGGCGACGATGCCGGTGGGCGAAAGCGCCGCCGCGGCCGCTTTCATGTCCCCTTTATTAAAGCTGTCAATGAACAGCCGGATCGGCGCCATGACCTGGGCCTCCGGCCCGGCGGCGCCAGCGGCCGCAGAGAGTCCAAGCAAAATGCCAGTGACCAGAAGCGTACGCGGTTTCATCAGATACCCCCCGAAATCTAGATTGGCGCGGGAGAGACTAACGCGCTTCTCCTGCTGCGGCCATGGCTTTGACGTTCGGCCTGCCGTCATCATCGCCGCACCGCCGGCCGCGGCCACCGCCCGGATATGGCCCCGTAACCAAAAGGGCGCTTCTGACCCAAAGTTGACTGTTGTGAGTGTCGGCTTTGCGGTGCCAGAAACTGGCCATTTCCGACCGATTCGTGACGGCGCAGCCGAGGGTAGTGGGGGATTAGCGGCCGCTCTGAAGCGTATTTGCAGTATTCTGGTAAAGGCAGTCAGATACATCAGCCAATAATCCCATAGCGAGGGAATCTTCAATGTTCAAATCTATTTATGTCTGCGCTTTGGCGGGCGCCGCAGTGTTGGGTTTGAGCGGGTCAACGTCGGCCGCGGACGCGTCTGCTGCGGGCGCGCACGCCGCCACTCCCGACATCGTTGGCACCTACGAGCTTGTCAAGCGCGTCTTACCGGACGGTAAGGAGGTCCTCCCTCCGGCAGTTGCGGGTCTTTACACCATGACCCATGGCCGCCGCAATTTCAACGTCGCCTGGACGGACAAAGACGGCAAGAAGGGGTCCCTGTCCATTGTAGCCACGTACACGCTGACAGGCGGCAAGTACTGCCAGAAGGTGAAGTTCTGGCTGCAGAACAACGAAGGCAAGCCAGGTTTCAGCAACGAGGTGCCGGCGGCCGCGAACGAGTGCACTCCGGTGACGGTGGAAAACGGGAAAGTCACCTTCCAGGAGCCGGCTGGGGGCCCGATGCTGACCTTCGACAAGGACGGCTTAACGGCAACCGCAGCAGGGGCGTTTGTCGACTACTGGCGAAAGCTCCGCTAAGCCGGAAGCAAACGGCAGCTTTCGAGAAGCTATTTCGCTCTGCTGAACTTCGGGTGTTGGCCGCTCAGCAATGGGATGGACGCCCCCACCCTCAAACGGCATCAATGTGCCAAAGTGGAAGTGTCACCGACCACTTAACGAGGATGGGAGCGTCCGCCATGAATATTACGACTGTGGGTATCGATCTGGCGAAGAGCGTTTTTCAGGTGCATGGAGTCGACGCACGTGGGAAGGTTGTACTGCGTCGCCAGCTACGTCGCGAGCAGGTTGCACGGTACTTTGTGAACCTGGCGCCGTGTCTGATCGGGATGGAAGCGTGTGCGAGTTCCCATCACTGGGGGCGTACGCTCGAGCGCCTCGGGCACACGGTGCGGCTGATGGCGCCGCAGTTCGTGAAGCCGTACGTGAAAGCGAACAAGAACGATGTGGCTGATGCGGAGGCGATCTGCGAGGCGGTGAGTCGGCCGAACATGCGCTTCGTGCCGATCAAGAGTATCGAGCAGCAGGGTATCTTGTCGGTACACCGCGTCCGACACGGCTTCGTCAAGGCACGCACGGCGCAGGCGAACCAGATACGCGGCTTACTGGGCGAGTTTGGGCTGGTCATCCCGAAGGGCATCTGGCACGTCGCTGAGCGCGTACCGACGCTACTCGAGGATGCCAGCAACGAGTTGCCATTGGCGTTCCGGCAGCTCATCGATCGGTTGACCCAGCATCTGAAGGATCTTGATCAGCAGGTCCGTGAGCTCGAGCGCCAGATCATTGCCTGGCACCGCAGCAGCGAGCTCAGCCGCAAGCTCGAGAAGATCCCGGGAATCGGGCCACTCGCAGCCACCGCACTCGTTGCCTCGATCGCCGACGCCAGAAGCTTCGACAACGGCCGGCAGGTATCGGCCTGGTTAGGCCTCGTGCCACGACAGAACTCGAGCGGCGGCAAGGCCACGCTTCTCGGGATTAGCAAACGCGGCGACGTCTACTTGCGCACGCTGCTGATCCACGGGGCGCGTTCGGCCATCCTGGCCGCGCGGCGAAAAACTCAGAACACCAATGTCTGGTTGGCCAATCTGCTCACCCGCCGGCATCCGAATATCGCTGCGGTCGCACTGGCCAACAAGAACGCGCGAACCGCGTGGGCGCTGCTCGCCCATGGCCGCGAGTTCCAGGCAGACTACTTGCCCGCGGTTACAGCAGCCTAACGGAGTACCTTGCCGGCCACGACGTTCGATACAGGAGAGCACACCACCGATTGCTCAGGCGATCACACAGTGATGGCAAAACAGGTTAGACCGTGGTTGGCCAAACCCGGGACGGTCGCAGCACTTCGAGTGCAAGTCAGCGATGGGGAACCAGCCAGCAGATCCCATCAGGGACAGCGGCACGCGCCGCAGCAAAAGTCCGGATGTACGGGTGCAATCTATCTCTGCAAACCATCAGAACGTGAAAGCCTAGCAAGGTTGGGGGCGTCCATGTACGACCGTCGATTGCAACCGACCCGCCGACGGTCGCTTCGTGGACCCGGGGCGGTCCGTCGCGACCGGCAACTTTGGGGCAAGCCAATAACAGTGACGAGGCCTCGACGGCGTTACTCCGGTAGATTCATCTTTC
>DASZFN010000570.1:0-4373 GCA_035939715.1 Gemmataceae bacterium
ATGCCGGGGCCAGACAGTGCCTTCTCGCTCGAGCCCGCGGAGTTCAAGGCTATGGTTGACGCGGTGCGCATGGCGGAGCAGGCCCTGGGCAGCGTGCATTACGGCATCAGCCTGAACGAGTCTTCGAGCCGTGCCTTCCGCCGCTCCCTCTTCGTGGTGCGCGACCTGAAGGCAGGCGATCGAATCACCGCCGAGCATGTGCGCTCCATCCGTCCCGGTCACGGCCTGGCGCCCAAGCATCTCAAGGAGATCCTGGGCCGCCGCGTAGCCAAGGATGTGGAGCGCGGCACACCGCTGAGCTGGGACCTGATCGCACATTGAACGCAAGATGAAAACAGTAGCCATCATCGAAGCGCGCATGTCCTCGATCCGCCTGGCGGGCAAGGTACTGCGGCCGATCCTCGGCAAGCCGATGCTCGAACTGCTGGTCGAGCGCCTGCAGCGCGCCCGGCGGCTTGACCATATCCTCATCGCCACGACGACCAACCCCGGCGACGCGGCCATCGCACAGCTAAGCCGCCGCCTCCGCATCGGTTGCTTTCGCGGCAGCGAAGACGATGTCCTCGATCGCGTGCTTCAGGCAGCGCGACACGCGCAGGCCGATGTGATCGTCGAGATTACCGGCGATTGCCCCTTGATCGATCCGGACATCGTCGATCAGCTTGTGGACGTTTTTCAGAGGAACCGCTTCGACTATGTGAGCAACAACCGGGAACGGACCTATCCGCTGGGTTTGGATACGCAGGTCTTCTCCACCAAGGTGCTGGAGGAAGTGGCGCGGCTGACCCAGGACCCGGTCGATCACGAGCACGTATCGCTATATATCTACGAGCATCCGGAGCGCTTTGCCCTGCACAACGTGCCGGGCGCCTTGCCGGAGAAATACCGGGATATCCGGCTCACCGTGGACACCGCCGAGGATCTCGCCTTGATTGCGCAGATCTATGAGAGCCTGTATCCTGCCAATCCCGCGTTTACCCTGCGCGAGGTACTGGCCCTCTTCGACCGGAAGCCCGAGCTGAGGGAAGTCAACCGCGGCATTCAGCAAAAGCGAGTGCGCTGATGCCCTAAGGCTTTCAATAATCTTGTAGTACTTCATTTCCTCGAATGGTCCCTAGGGCTCGGTAGGTTAGAAGCCCAATCGAATTCGACATGAAGTGAACGGACCCGTCCGCAAAGGCAAACTGCACGCCTTGCGGATGCCTGCTTTTGAATCCCCAGGCGTTCTCGTCATCGCTCGTGAAGTCATAGGGCTGGCCGTTGGGCCGCGTGGCGTTCGGGGGAATCGCGCATGTCAAAATCGTCTCCGGGCTTTCTACCCAGGATGCCCCTGGCGAATTGAAACTTCCCCCAAGGGCTGGAGGATGTAAATTGAAGACGTCCTCCCCGATCATGGCAGTATGGCTGGTTCCGTCGGTGATGTCCGTGAGTCTAAGGGGACGAAGCCAGCTATTCACCCAAAAGATGCCGTCGCCATTCCAGAAGGGGTCCCGGAGTAAATGCCCGTTATTTTGGTTGATCGTCCCTGAATTCTGGTAGTCCCCCCACGCCCAGTTAGAGCCCATGACTCCCTTGTAATTCGTTATGGCGGCCAATGCTCCGGGCATGTACTGATCGTCGATCCAAACCTGGATATTGATCCCCTGATCGCTCGGACAAAAGAACAGTTTGATTGGTTCTGCCATCACGCCGCTGCCGCTAAGTGTGGTTTGCGGAATATTCCCTTGTCTGTAGAGGTTGTCTTCCTCGAGGAAAGGCAACAAAACCGCCAGCCAGCTCCAGGAATAGGAATTCTGATCGGAGCCATGAAAATTGGGCGGGAAGTAAGCGCCGTAACGATTTATGGGCAGTCTGCCGTAGGAATCATGGTAATTATGCACCGCCAGCGACAGTTGTTTGAGGTTGTTGGCACAGCGCGCGCGGTTCGCGGCCTCGCGCACCTTCTGGACCGCCGGCAAAAGCAAGCCGCTCAGAACCGCGACGATGGCAATTACCACCAGAAGCTCGATTAGCGTGAATGCGCCGGCGCGGCGGGAAGCAACGAATTTTCTCATGGATGCCTCATAACGGATTTTGATAGGGGCCACAACTCGAAGGGCTGCCGGGACCGTCGTTACAAGCTCCCCACGTTTCGCATCTTGCCACAACGAAACCTGGGTTTCAAAGTCAGCAGGCGATTGCCGCGCCAATTTTCGGCCGGCGCGTAACGATGGAATCGACCTTGAGCCTTTTGACGCCGGCTCCTGAATATCAAACCGGGTAGCTAATGCCTTACAGGGCAGTGGTAATAGGCTGCGGCAAGATCGGCAGCGAGTTCGCGGACGATCCGCGCGTGCCGGGGATCTACTCGCACGCGGGCGCCTACGCCGCCTGTGCGGACACCAGGCTGGTCGCCGTTTGCGACCGCGATCCTGCGAAGCTTGAACGCTGCGGCCGGCGCTGGCAGGTGGCGGATTGCTATCGCGAAGCGCGGCAGCTCCTGATGGACGTGCAGCCGGATATTGTCAGCATCTGCACGCCGGACGATACCCATGCCGAGCTGCTCCGGCTCGTGCTCGCCACTCCAGGCGTTCGCGCGGTGCTGGTCGAGAAGCCGCTGGCTACCGATCTGCAAGCGGCCCGGCAGCTGGTTGACCTGGCGGAGGACAAACGGGTCGTCCTGGCGGTGAATTATTCCCGGCGCCACGCCGTCAACCATACGGAATTGCAGGAGTTCTTGCAGTGCGGCGGCATCGGCGCCATTCAAACCGTCAGCGGCTACTACACCAGGGGCACCCTGCACAACGGCAGCCACTGGTTCGATCTGGCTCGTTTCCTGGTTGGACCGGTGAGCCGCGTTTGGGGCCGCGACGTCCTCAAGGAGACGGGCGCCGATCCCACCCTGGACGCTTTTCTGGAATTCGCCGGCGGGGCCAGCGGACACCTGCACGCCTGCGCCGCGCAGGCCTTCAGCCTTTTCGAGATGGACCTGGTCGGCATCAAAGGCCGCGTCCGTCTCCTGGATTTTGGCAGTGTCATTGAGTTTTACGAGATGGCCGAGAGTCGGGAGTACACCGGTCACCTAACGCTTGCTTTGAAGGAGCGCAAACAGCACGGCTTCCGCGACGTGGTGCTGCACGCCGTGGAGGATCTGGTCCATTGCCTGAACACGGACAGCCGGCCGCGTTGCGGCGGCGCCGACGGCGTCGCGGCCCTGGAAATCGCCCTGGCCGTCCGTGAGTCGGCTGCTTCGGGAAAAATCGTGGCCATGGAACATTTCAGATGAGCGAGTCGAGCCTTCCAATCATAGCGGCTGTATGCGGCGATGCAGGAGGAGCCAACGCCGTCGCTCCCGTGATTCGCGCTTTGCGGCGCGCTGCTGGCTACACGGTTCAGGCACTCGCCTACGGGGTGGCGCGCACCACCTGGAGAGAGAAAGGCATCGACTTCCAGGAACTAAATGAAGCCACCACGGCAGACGATGCGGCCGCCCTCTTGAAGCGTATGGGCGCAGGCCTGGTGCTGTTCGGGACTTCGGTGAACGGCATCGACCTGGAGAAGCGCTTCCTCAAGGCCGCGCGCCGGCTGGGCACGCCCACGCTGGCAGTCCTGGATTTCTGGTCGAACTACCTGCCCCGCTTCGCGGATGAGCAAGGCCGCCTGGGCGAATTGCCCGACGCCATCGCCGTCATGGACGATCATGCCTGCGCCGACATGGAACGGCAGGGTTTCCCGCGCGAACGTTTGATCGTCACCGGCCAACCGGCCTTTGATGAGCTGGCCGCGCTGGGCAAGGCCGCCACGCCGCAACAGCGCGCCGCCACGCGCGAAGTCCTGGTCATCGACCCAGACGAACGCCTGGTCGTCTTCGCCTCGCAGCCTTTGACCGCTCTGTACGGCGCGGACCCCTCTAATCCGGTCTACCTGGGCTACACCGAGCAAACGGTGCTTGCCCTGCTTGCCCGGTGTCTGGAACGGATTGCTTGCCGGGCTGGTCAGAGGATGGTGCTCTGGGTCCGGCCGCATCCGCGCGAAAATCCGGCGGAACTGCAACCGTTCGCTAGCGCCCGCGTGCGTGCCGTGGTGAGCAGACAAGGCGACGGCCGAGAGCTCGCCCTGGCGGCCGACCTGGTGACCGGCATGACGAGCGTTTTTCTTGTCGAGGCCTGTCTGCTCGGCTGTCCGGTGCTTAGCCTGCAGCCGGGCTTGCGCGCTGCCGACCCGCTTCCTACCAATCGCGCCGGATGGAGCCGCCCCGTGTACCACGAAGAAGATATGGAGCCCGCTCTGCAGAGCCTGCTTCTGGATGACGCGGCGCGGGCCGCCCTTCGGCATCGACCCGAGAAAGCCGATTTTACCGTTAGCGCCACCAGGCACGTGCTCGCGCTAATCGA
>DASZFN010000571.1:0-1698 GCA_035939715.1 Gemmataceae bacterium
TCCATCAAGCCCGAAGAGTTGCGCGCCGAAGAGATGACGCTCAAGAAACTGGGCTTCGTCCCGCCGGACTTCAATCTGGAGAAATCGACCGTCGATCTGCTGACCGAGCAGGCCGCGGCTTTCTACGACTACCACAAGAAAAAGCTGTTCCTCACCGATTGGGCGCCCTCGGCGATGCAGGAAACCGCGCTGGTGCACGAGCTGGCGCACGCCCTGGCCGATGAGCATTTCCATCTGGAGCGGTTTATCAGGCAGGGCGGCAAGAGCGATGACAGCGAGCTGGCGCGCATGGCGGTGATGGAGGGGCAAGCGACCTGGCTGATGACTGAAGTGCAGGCGCGGCGGGCGGGCCAATCCATCGCGACGTCGCCGGGGCTGCTCGAGGCGATGAGCGGGGCGACCGAAGATGGCGCATCGCAGTATCCGGTCTTCAACAGCGTGCCACTGTATCTCCGCGAGACGCTGGTGTTCCCTTATACCGAAGGCGGGAGGTTTCAAAACGCGGTTTACATGAAGCTGGGCAAGGCGGCTTTCGCCGAGGTGTTCCGCCACCCGCCCGACACCAGCCAGCAGATTCTGCATCCGGCGAAATATTTCGACCACATCGGACCTACCCGGCCCGCCCTTCCGCAGGTGGCGCCGGGGAAGGGCTATAAGGACTTGTCGGAAGGGATGCTGGGCGAGCTCGATCACGCCATTCTGATCCGTCAGTATGGGACCAGCCAGGAGGCCGGGGCAATCGCGCCACACTGGAAAGGCGGACGCTATTCCCTGCTCGAGAACAAGTCTCAGGAACGGGTGATTCTGCGGTATGTCTCGGAATGGGATTCCACGGAAATCGCCCGGGACTTCTTCCGTTTCTACAGAACAGCGCTGCGGAAGAAGTGGAAGAAGATGGATGTCGGCGCCGAGCAAGACGACACGCTATCGGGAACCGGCGATGACGGCTACTTCGTGGTGAGGCAATCGGGCGCGCTGGTATCGAGCGTGGAGGGTCTGGGCTCGCCCGAGCAGGCCAAATCGAGCGGCATGCGATAAACTAGGATTTTGGGAGGATTCATGCAGATCCGCTATATGCTCGCTCCGCTGGTGTGCTTGGGATTAGTGGCGCAGGGCGCATCGACAATTCAGCCTGCGCGCCCATCGCCGGAGTTTAAGATTCGTTTGACGCCGTCGGGCGAGTTCTCGCCGACCGATTACAAGGGCAAAGTTGTGGTTCTGGCGTGCATCCTGACTACCTGCCCGCACTGCCAGGCCGCGGTGGGGATGTTGAGCGGATTGCAGCGCGAGTACGGTCCGCGGGGCTTGCAGGTATTGGCCGTAGCCTTTAATTCGATGTCGAACATGCTGGTGCCCGATTTTATCAAGCAGTTCCATCCCAACTTTCCGGTGGGCTGGGTCGACCAAATGGAGGTGTATAACTACCTCAATCACTCGACCATCACGCCGCTGTATTCGCCTTCCTTTATCTTCATCGACCGTAAAGGGATGATCCGGTATCAGCGCCTGGGCGACGATCCGCTCATGCTGACCGACCAGGAGAAGAACACGCGGGCCGCCATCGAGGAGCTATTGAAAGAACCGGCCGCTCCGGCGGTCAAAAAGAAGACTAAGTAAATGCGAGGTCTTGCTGGCGCGATTCTGGCCGTCTGCCTGCTCGCAGCATCTGCCGGCGCGGTGACGGTTCCACGGCCCGCG
>DASZFN010000572.1:0-7632 GCA_035939715.1 Gemmataceae bacterium
GTCATTCGCTCCGCGAATGACCAATGACTAATGACGAATGACGAATTCACGTTGAGCGGGCGTTTCGCCATCGGTATGGTTCAAGCATGTCCAAACCAGAAGCCGCCGTGGATGCCGTGGCCCGCGAACCGCGCCGCGCCGATGTGGCGGGCGTCACCGCGAAAATCATCGGCAACATCGAGAAGGTGATCATCGGCAAGCGGGCGCAGGTTTCCCTGGCCCTGGTCGCCTATTTCTGCGAAGGCCATATCTTGCTCGAAGATGTGCCCGGTGTGGCCAAGACCATGTTGGCCAGGGCTCTGGCCCGCAGCGTGGGTTGCACCTTCAAGCGCGTACAATGCACCCCGGATCTATTGCCGACTGACGTGACCGGCGTCTCCATCTTCAACCAGAAAACGACCGAATTTGAGTTCCGGCCGGGCCCGATCTTCGCGCAGACGGTCCTGGCGGACGAAATCAATCGCACCACGCCGCGCACGCAATCGGCCTTGCTGGAGGCGATGGCCGAGCGGCGCGTGACGGTGGACGGGCAGACCTACGCGCTCAAGCCGCCTTTCCTGGTGATCGCCACGCAAAACCCGATCGACCATGAAGGCACGTTTCCGCTGCCGGAGGCGCAGCTCGATCGCTTTCTCGTGCGCCTGACGCTTGGCTACCCGGGCCCGGAGGAGGAGTCCAAGATGCTGCAGCGCCTGCAGCACAGCCATCCGATTGACGACCTGAACCCGGTGGTTTCGGCAGCCGAGGTGGTCGCTTGCCAGGACGCCATCCGCGACATTCACGTGGACGACAAGGTGCGCCGCTATCTGCTCGACATCGTCCAGCGCACGCGCGAACATGACGATATTCACCTCGGCGGCAGCCCGCGCGCCTCGATCGCCCTGTTCCGCACGGCGCAGGCCCTGGCCGCCATGTCGGGTCGGAATTATGTATTGCCCGATGACGTCAAACGCATGGTGATGCCGGTGCTGGGACACCGGCTGATCTTGCGGCCGGAGAGCCGGCTGCGCAAGGTGACGCCGGCGACGGTCATCAACGAAATCGTGCCCGACGTGCCCGTGCCGGTGCTGGCCCAGCAGCGGGCCGGGGCGGAAGATCACTTCGCATGAAATGGTTTTTCGGCGCTGCTGTGCTGCTGCTGACCGCGCTCCTTCTGGAGTCGGGGCTGCTGGCCTATGCCATGTATGTGCTGCTGGCGGTCCTGATCATCAGCCGGGCGCTGGCGCGCTCGTGGATCGAAGGCATCTCTGCCAGCCGCAAGTGCGCGCAACAAACGGCGGAAATCGGCGAAAGCGTGCAAGTGGACATCACGGTCCGCAACGCCGGCTGGCTGCCCGTGCCGTGGGTCTTGCTCGAGGATTTGCTGCCGCAAGCGGCGCTCGAGCAGAAGCCGCCGCGCCTGCGCATCAAAGGCAAGCGCCTGCAAATTCGCATGCTGCCGGCCGGCAAGGAAGTGAAGGCGGATTATGAGATTCAATGCGACATGCGCGGCTACTATCAGATTGGGCCGATGGTGATGGAAAGCGGCGATTTATTTGGTCTGCATCGCCGCTACCGGATCGATGCCGAGCCGCAGTACCTGCTCGTCTATCCGAAGGTTGTCCCGCTCCAGGGCTACGATCTCGCCTCGCGCCGCCCCATCGGCGACGTGCGCATGATTCATCGGCTCTTCGAGGACCCGACGCGCATTTCCGGCGTTCGGCCCTATGAAGCCGGCGATCCGCTTAACCGAGTGCACTGGCGGGCCACGGCACGCACCGGCATGCTTCATAGCAAGATTTACGAACCGTCCACGCTGGCCGGGGCGACCCTGCTGCTCGATTTTCATAAAGCGGGCTATCACCGCCAGGGGGAGCCGCATCGTTCCGAGTTGGCGGTGACGACGGCCGCATCGCTGGCCAACGCGGTCTACGAACTGGGACAGCAGATCGGCTTGCTCAGCAACGGCCGGGACGCCGTCGATCGCATTCGCCAGGAAGGCTGGCAGCACGATCATCGCACGCGCCTGGCCGCCAGGGAAAAGGTGGAAATGCGCGACAGCAGCGCGCGTCTGGAGCCGCTCGTGGTGCAGACGCGCCGCGGCATGGAGCAATTTCAACGCATCCGCGAGACCCTGGCGCGCGTGGAGCTGACCGATGGCCTCACGACTGCCGAGCTGATTATCGAGGT
This sequence comes from Gemmataceae bacterium, assembly GCA_035939715.1. Lineage (GTDB taxonomy): Bacteria > Planctomycetota > Planctomycetia > Gemmatales > Gemmataceae > DASZFN01. Next base: position 2,170 of record DASZFN010000572.1, read on the forward strand.
TGCCAGCCGTATCCCGCGGGACGCCACCGTTGTGGCGGTGTTGCCCGACGTTTCGGTGGAGACCGCGCTGGCGCTGGGCACTCTGCGGCGGCAGGGCTTCGCGGTTTCAGCCGTGCTCATTACCCTGGGGCCGGAGCAACTGGAAAAGAGTTACGGCCGGCTCCTGGCCGAGGGTATCATGGACGTGCGCCACCTGGTCAGCGAGGAAGGCCTACCCGAGCTATGCCGGCAACAGGTGCGCAAGGCCACGCCGTATCTGCTCGAAACCGACCTGACCTAGCTGACCGTGCCAGGTCGTGCAGCATTGTAACCCGACGCGCCAGCGAGGGGGGGCCCTCGCTGGCGCGTCGGGTTACAATGCTGGCAAAGATCGCGAAGCTGTCATAGCAGCAGTTGAAAGGGCACCGAATTCATGGCCAAGGATAAGCCCCGGCAAAGCCTGGCCGATTACGTCACCATCGCGCTGAGCCCGCTGCTCATCATGGCGCTGGTCGGCAGCCTGGTCTTTTTCTTGCTCGAAATTCTCTACGTGGGCCAGTATTCCGAACGCCTGCAGTGGACGCTCTTCTTCTTCATTTTCGCCAAGGTGCTGATCGCCCGCATCTCCATCGAGCAGGGCAATGAGAAGGCCGGGCTCTACGGCCTCGCTCTCGGAGCTGTGGTTTTTCTCGCTCTCCTGCGCTATGTCGAGTATCCGGAGGGTTCGCTGGGCGCGTCCTTCGGCTGGCTAATCAACCTGGGGCTCATGGCGATCATCTGGTGGTGCGCGCATCGGCTGACCTGGGATTGCACCTACATCGACGACAAGGTAGACGCATCCGGTAAGGGCGTGCTTGAAGCCGCGGGCCTGGACGCCGAGGTAGAGCAGCCGGCACAGTCCGGCGACGAGCCCGCGCTCAAGAACAAGTCGCCTGCCCTGCTCGCCTGGTGGGACCGCTATCATCGCTATCGCGAGGCCCAGCGCAGGAAGCCGCATACGCCTGGCGTCTGGGTCGTGTATTTCTCCCTGGCGGCGCTGCCGATTTTTGGACTCGGCCAGTCCCTAATTCCCGTCGAGGAAAGCGCACGCCGCCAGCACGCTTTCTGGCTCATGGTCTATTACGCGGCCAGCGGGCTTGGTCTTTTGTTGACGACCTGCTTTCTCGGTTTGCGCCGCTATCTCCGTCAGCGCAAACTCAAGATGCCGGCCGCCATGACCGCGACCTGGCTCGTGCTGGGCGGCGGCCTGATTGCCGTCCTGATGTTGCTCGGCGCCCTATTACCCAGGCCGTATGGGGAATACCAGCTCTTGAAATTTACCCCTCTAGGATCTCAGGAGCTTGATTCCTCGCGATACGCCCTCAAGTCCGACGGCGCAGGCAAAGGCGAAGGACAGGCCTCCTCAGAAATGGCCAAGAAGGATCAGCAAGCCCAGTCCGGCTCCGGCACAAAGCCGGACGAAGAGGGCGGGCCAGGACAGAAATCAGACAAAGCCGGCGGTGGAAAGTCCGGAAAGAAGCAAGGCTCCGGCCAGCAACAGGGCAAAGGCGGCGAAAAGGCGGATGGCGGCTCATCCAAGGACTCGAATACCTCAAGAGACGACTCTCGATCTGAAGAAAAGCAGAAGAAGCAAGAGGAAGAGCAGAAGGATGATAAGGAGGACGCGCAACAAAAGCAGCAACAACAGGCCAATCAGCAGCAGACAAAGAAAAGCGACCGCAGCGGCGGCCCTTCCGCGAGCGAGCAGACGCGCAAGAAATCGGCGCGCACGCCCTCCGGCGGAAGAATGAATTCGCCCTCCACTGCGATTTCCCGGTTTTTCTCCAAGTTCAGCGGCCTGGCCACGTTCCTCAAGTGGCTGGTCTTCGGCGTGCTGGCGCTGGTAGTCATATTTTTCATCCTCCGTTCGGGCCTGAAGTTTCTGGCCAACTTCACCGACTGGGCGAAGCGCTTGCTGGCAGCGATCCAGGCCTGGTGGGCTGGCCTGTTTGGCGGCGCCAAGGAAAAGACCGCCGCGGAGCTGGAGAGCGAAGCCGGCCCTCAAGGCTCACGCCGGCGGCCCTTCGCCAGCTTCCGCAATCCGTTTGAAGACGGCACCGCCGACCAGCTTCCTCCGGAGGAGGTGGTGCGTTATAGCTTCGATGCTTTGCAATCCTGGGCAGGGGAACGGGGGCTCGACCGCGCCCCCCAGGAAACGCCGCTGGAGTTTGCCGAGCGGCTCATTGCCGAGTATCCGGCGCTGGAGGTGGAAGGCCGTGGCCTGGCCGGACTCTATGCCCGGGCCGCTTACGCACGCGGGCGTTTGAATCCGGGGTGCCTGGGGACCGTAAAGCAATTTTGGAGTCGGCTGGAGGCGGTTAGCGAAAGACCTCTTTCGGTATGAAGGCCGCAATTAGACATCAGCCATAAAGCCGTCTCCAGATATTGTGACGGATCCAGATCCGAAATTTCCCAATGCCGCGGTTGCGCTCTTGGGGAGGGGCGACGCGAAGCACAAAAACCCCGTCTCTGAATGTCTTGCCATCAACAAAAACTGCGTGAACTGCTCCGTCTCTCCCCTCCCAGATTCGACGTGTAATGGTTCCCTTGATGGTTCCGGTACTCTCGTGTTGAATCACGCGGTCGGCAGGCGTTCCTAAGATCCCTTCGACTTCTTTATTGCTCATGCCAGGATGAATTCTTTCTGCATTCGTCTCTGTAATCTCGTCAACGGGACCAAATCCCACGACCGAAATAGCGCAAGGGAGAGCCAGCGGCAATCCGAAGAGGAGAAGCAGGCTTATTAGTCGTTTGGGTGGCAGACGCATGCCCGCATTGTATCCCTGATTGCGCGGGCTAGGCATGCAAACCGAAAATCTCTTGAATTGACCCACCGCTGCCGTAAGCTAGAAAATGAGCCTCCGGCCGGAGTGGCGGAATTGGCAGACGCGCCAGGTTGAGGGCCTGGTTGCCGTTAAGGCAGTGCAGGTTCAAGTCCTGTCTCCGGCATATTCAGGGGCAAGATTTAAGGCTCATCATGGGCCCTTGCCATTCTTCGTTAAGTCATGACCCTTCCGCGAGCAGGGCGAAACAATGACGATAACCATTCATGCCGATCCCGTGCCGCTGCGCGTGGACGAACACGGCGTCATTCGCATCGGCGATTCCCGCCTGGCTCTGGAAGCTGTCCTGGATTACCACCACCAGGGAATGGCGGCAGAAGCCATCGCGGAAGGATATGCGGACATCATCACGCTGGCCGATGTCCATGCGGTCCTGGCTTATTACCACCGTCACCGCGAGGAAATCGATCGCTACCTGCAATACCGGGATCAGCAAGCGGAGGCTGCCCGCCGCGACATCGAGGCGACCCAACCGACGCGTCCAGGATTTCGTGACGAGTTGCTGGCTCGCCAGGCACGCCGAGATAACGGCCATGTTGCGTCTGGTCAGTGACGCGGACGTCCATGGCCATATCGTGCGTGGCGTGCGCGGCCGCAACGCGGACATCGACCTGCTCCGGGTTCACGAAGTCGGACTACGGACGGCCAAAGACCCGGTCATTTTGGAATGGGCCGCAGGCCAAAATCGGATTGTCATCACGCAGGACCGCACGTCCATGATTGCATTTGCGCGCGCCCGAATCGCCGCCGGCCTCTTCATGCCGGGCCTGTTAGTTCTGCGCCCACGAACAACCATTGCTCAGGCCATCGATGCCTTGCTGTTGGTTGACTCTTGCAGTGAGCAAGATGAGTGGCAAAATCGCATCGAGTTTCTGCCGCTCTGATTTGCATCAAATGAACCGCAATGTCTTTCTAACTGCCTACCTTTATGGCAGACGCGCGAAGACGACCATTCCATTGGCCGGCAACACCACTGGCGCCGACGCGGGCAGCCCGTGCAGCGGCGATGCGTCCGCATTAACGCCGGTCCCATTTCCCGCGACCATGGGGTTCACCCAGTTGTCGTAGACATCGCTGTTGAACACCTCGGCCCACCAGCCGCTCCCGGGGAATCCGATCCGGTAGCCGTAGTACGTCGACTCGTTCAGGCTGAGTGCGACAACGACATCCTGGCCGATTCCCTCCAGCCATCGTTGAAAGGCGATCACCCGGTTTTCATTGTGGACGTGGAACACATTTACTTGCCCGCCGCGCAGCGCCGGCTGACGGTTGCGAAGGGCGATCAGCTCCCGGGTAAAGCGCAGGAAATCGCTCATCGCGCGGTCCTGGGCCAGCCCGTCCCACCATAAGGAGTGCGCGATATCTGCGGGGTCGTCCGACCAGTATTTGTCTTCCAGAAATTCCTGACCCATGAACAACATCGGTACGCCAGGGGAAGTGAGCAGCAGCCCGGTGGCAAGGCGGGACCTGCTTCGGGCGTACCAGGAACGCGCGTTGGACGGGTCGGACAGCGCGGCGATCCTTGGCTGCTTCTGGTGGTCGGGGGGCCCCCACCACTCGAGGTCGTGGTTCTCAAGGTGGTTCACCATACGCCATGCCGCAGCCGCTCCCAGCGGCGGGTAGAGCTGATCGCGAACCGGATCCAGATTCACAAAGCCATCCCGCCCGCTTGTGGCCTGGCTCATGACGCAGCGGACACTGTTCCGCAAGCCGTCCGCCCACGCCATGTCAAACCCGGCGCCGCCAGCCGAGCGCGGCCGAACCACCCATGACTTGTCGTCCATCCAGTACTCTGCGATCTGCGGAGCAGCGGGCTTCTCGGCCCGCACGCGATCGGTAAGGTCCTTGCAAAAGTCCCAACCGCCGTGACTGTCGATGACCGTCACCTCGTCGTAGCGCAAACCATCCGCATGTGCCTCGGCCAACCAAAACACGGCGTTGTCGATGAGAAATTGCCGCACACCAGCGGTCTGGTCGGCAATATAGAATGCGAACACCAAACCACCGGCCCAGCCCTGGTCGGTAAAATACAGGCTGTTGTTGTTGCTGCCGGGAGTGTACCGGTCCAGGAAATAGATGCTCTGCGAAGTGGTCTGATCGCCCCCGAAGTCGCCGCTGCTCGCATGGTTGTAAACCACGTCGAAGATAACGGCTAGGTTGTAAGCGTGGCAAACTTCCATCATCGCCTTCAGCTGGCCGATTTGTGTAGAGAGCTGTGCTGCGGTAACGGGTCCTCGACCGCGCGCCGCGAGCAGATTGTTCACGCGCGTCACGTACGCGGGAATTTCAGCCAACGGCACGGCATAAGCCATTTCCGGAGAGTAGTAGTCGAGCCCGTTGTAGCCGAGGCTGTGGTCCTGGGGAAATTCGACGATGGGCAGCAGTTCAAGGGCGTTGACCCCAAGGTCGGCGAGATATGGCACCTTGTCGATTACGTCGAGAAATCGGCCCCCCTTTCCTGAGTCGCTACGGCCAAATGCACCGATATGGAGCTGGTAGATGACGAGGTCGCTGAAGGCAGGCGGGCGAAAGCCGGTATCTTGCCACGGATACACACCCGGATCACGGACCACGCAATTCGACAATGGATACTCCGGCTTCA
>DASZFN010000573.1:0-2358 GCA_035939715.1 Gemmataceae bacterium
CGCTTTTTGCCGCAGCCGGTCTAGCTGTTGCCGCATTTGCTCCCCTGGACCGGCAGGCATTTCGCCGACGATGATCTTGGCGCCGCCTATCTCGAGCGCGTCCGCCAGCAGCTTGTCCGCAGCACCCTGCAGGTCGGTCGCGGCGCCTTTCTTGAGTTGCTGCTGCAGTTTCTTGATTTCTTCCTGGAGGCTCTCGATGCGCGCAGGCAACTCCTCCGGCCGGCAGCGGAAGCGGTTGGTCAGGTCCGCCAGAATGGCGTCCTCCTTTTGCACGGCGCGCACGGCTTCCCGAGCCGTGACACAGGTGAGCCGGCGCACTCCCTTGGCGATGCCCTCCTCGCTGATAATCTTGAAAAACCCGGCCTGGCCGGTGTGCTCGAGATGGGTGCCGCCGCAAAACTCCCGGCTGAAGCCGTCGCCGATTTCAATGACCCGGACGACATCACCGTACTTGTCGCCGAAAAAGGCCCGCACGCCGGGCAGTTTCTTCGCTTCGGCTTGCGCTAACTCCCGCCAGTGCACGGGCAGATCCTGGTAGATCTTCTCATTGACCAGACGTTCGACGTCTGCCTTTTCGGTCTCCGTCATCGGCGCCTGGTGCGAGAAGTCAAAAGTAAACTCATCGGGCTTCACCTTCGAGCCGCGCTGTTCGACATGTTCGCCGAGGACCTTATGCAGCGCCCAGTGCAACAGGTGCGTGGCGGTGTGATTTTTGCGCGTGAACTCACGCTCCGGGCTGACCTGAAGCTGCGCAGTCTGGCCAACTTCCATGCGTCCTTCCGTGACCTGTCCCAGATGCACGGTCGCCGTGCCGACCTTGACGGTTTGACTGACTTCAAAAAGGCCGGTCGCCGTGCGCACCGCCCCTTGATCGCCCACCTGGCCGCCCTGCTCCGCGTAAAAACAGGTCTGATCGAGCAGCAGGCCGATTTCCGAGTCGTTGGGCAACCGGCCCCTGGAGAGAACCTGATTGTCAGCAATCCAGCCAAGAACAGTGCCCGCGCACGCCGATCCCGACCACTTGGACCGGTCGTCGGTTGCCGGCAACCCGCCGCTGACATTCAGGGCAATCTGACCGGCGGCGGCCTTACCGCGGGATTTTCTCTCGTGCTCGCGCATTTCCTCTTCATAGCGCGCCATATCGACGGACAGGTTGTTCTCCTGTGCCATTTGCCGCGTCAGGTCGGGCGGGAAGCCGTAGGTTGTATGCAGATCAAAGATGGCAGTGCCCTTGATCAAGCCGCCCATCTTCTGGGCTTGCTGCGCCGCTTCGTTAAAGAGTGTCAGACCGCGTTCGATGGTGCGCAGAAAATCCCCTTCCTCGCCGCGAATCACGTCCTGCACGCGCTCGGGATTGACCAGCAATTCCGGGTACGCCTTGCCCATGTGTTCTACAAGCGCAGGCACCAGCTTGAAAAGGAACGGCTCACGCTGGTTGAAGCGCTGGTAACCGAAGCGGAAGGCGCGACGCAGCACGCTGCGCACGACTGCTCCACGTCCCTTGTTGCCCGGCAAGGCGCCGTCGGTGATCGAGAACGTCAGCATGCGCAGATGGTCGGCAATGACGCGGAAAGCCACGTCATTCAGGTCGTCCAGTCTGCCCCCATATTTTTTGTCTACTAACCCGCCAATCGCGTCCATGAGCGGGCTGAAGACATCAGTGTCATAATTGCTCTCATTGCCTTGCAGGACGGCGGTGACACGCTCGAAGCCCATGCCGGTGTCCACGTGCTTGGCCGGCAGCAGGTGCAGTTTACCCGCCTCGTCGCGGTTGTACTGGATGAAGACGAGGTTCCAGATCTCCATCACGCGCGCGTCGCCCTGGTTGACGAGCTTGCCGCCGCTTTTGTCGGGGGTGCGGTCGATGTGGATTTCACTGCACGGGCCGCACGGACCGGTATCGCCCATCATCCAGAAGTTGTCTTTCCTGCCGAAGCGATGGACGTGCGCCGGATCGATGTCGGTCAGCTCGGTCCAGAGCTTGAACGCATCCTCGTCCGGTTCCAGGTCGAATTCGCGGTCGCCGCCGAAGACCGTAGCATGCAGGCGCGATTTGTCGAGACCCCAGACGCCGGTCAGCAGCTCCCACGCCCACTGGATCGCTTCTTTCTTGTAGTAATCCCCAAAGCTCCAGTTGCCGAGCATCTCGAAGAATGTATGGTGGTATGTGTCACGGCCGACGTCCTCGAGATCGTTGTGCTTGCCGCCGGCGCGGATGCACTTCTGGCTGTCCACCGCCCGCTTGTACGGCCGCGTGCCGGTGCCGAGGAACACGTCCTAGAACTGGTTCATGCCGGCGTTCGTGAACAGCAGCGTCGGATCGTCAAGCGGCACGACGCTGGCCGACGGCACCGCGGT
>DASZFN010000574.1:0-2971 GCA_035939715.1 Gemmataceae bacterium
GGTCCGGTCCGTGATCTCGGCGGCCGCGCGGCGCATCTCTGAGCGCCACCAGTGCCGCACCATTCCCGCCTGCGAGAGCGTGAAGGACAGGAACACCCCCACGGCATAGAGGGGGATGAGCCGCGAGGTATCACCCTTGAACACCCACGCCAACAGCGCCGAGAAGAAGGCCAGGAGAAGGATGCCGTTGGAGAAGACCAGCCGGTCGCCCACGTTCCTGAACTGCTGCGGCAGAAAGCGGTCGCGGGCCATCAGGCCCGCCAGGCGCGGGAAGTCGGCGAACGATGTATTCGCCGCCAGCACCAGAATCGTCGCCGTCGATGTTTGCACGAGATAGTAGGCCCATCTCATGCTCGGGTCGGCGAAGATGGTGCGGGCGAACTGCGAGATGACCGTCTCTTCTTGACGCGGCTCGACCTTGTACAAGTAGGCCAGCCCGCTCGTGCCCAGAAACATGACCGTGAGCAGGAGCGCCATCCACAACAACGTCGTGGCGGCGTTTCGCGATTCCGGCTGGCGGAAGGCTGGTACTCCGTTGGAGATTGCCTCTACTCCCGTCAGGGCCGTACAGCCGTTGGCGAAAGCCCCCAAGAGGAGAAGCAGACTTAGCGGCTGGAGGGCATACCCCTCCGCCTGCTTCGGGTCCGCGGCCGCCGGGATCGCCACCGCGTCCGGATTCAGCGCGAAATATCCAGGCCCCAGGCGATCATGCCGAGGAAGCTGACGAGAAACACGTAGGTCGGCACCGCGAAGATGCGGCCCGACTCGCGGATGCCGCGCAGGTTAGCCAGGGCGACAAGGACGATCATGCCGACGCACAGGGCCGTCCGGTGTCCCGCCAGCCAGGCGATGTCCGTGCCCTGGGCCGCCGAGGTGACCGCCGCCACCCCGGCAGCGACGGAGACCGACACCGTCAAGACGTAGTCCACCAGCAGGGCCGCGGCGGCCGTAAGCCCCGCGTAGGTGCCGAGGTTCTCCTTGGCTACGATGTACGCCCCTCCGCCCGAGGGGTAGGCGTGAATAGTCTGCCGATAGCTGGCCGTCACAAGCCAGAGCAGCACGGCAATGGCCAGGGAGATCGGCAGGACGTAAAAGTACGCGCCGTTGTCGTGGGCGTACGCCGCCGCCACGGCCAGCACCAACAGGATCTCCTCGGTGGCGTAGGCGACCGACGAGAGGGCATCCGACGAGAACACCGCCAGCGCCACGCGCTTGGTTAGGCGCTCGTGGATCGCCTGCGAAGTCCGCAGCGGCTGTCCGACCAGGAACCGTTTCAAGGCGTTCAGCACGGAAAAGACTCCCGGCCCCCCTCACCCTACCCTCTCCCCCCGGGGGAGAGGGTAGGGTGAGGGGGCCACGTTTGCAGTGGTCTCGGCTTTTCAGAGGAAACGTCGGAGCCATGATATCCGTCGCTGGGCGACATTCCACTTGCTTTGTCCACCTCTGCCTGTACAATAGATCGACTGAAGGTCACAGGACGTGAGCCTCCTGACCTTAAAGCGGGCTCCGTCGGGCGATAGAATCGAAGTCGTCGGATGACTAGCTAAAGGGCAACCCGGCAGTGCGGGGGGCCCGTTTACGAGTAAGCCGGCGTGATCGAATACCTCTGGGTGTTCGGCCACGCCGGCTTTTTTTTTGCTTTGTAATAGCGCGGGACAATCGCGACGGGGAGGGACCAACCCTGTGAGCAAATCCGAATCAACCATGGCACGGCATGTCGTAGCGGGGAGAGGTGTGATGCGTAGCTTGAGCGGTTCCCTTGATCCGGCTTTGACGGTGCTGCACCCGCTGGCGCTGATTCTGTCTGCCCTGGCCCTTCCCGTCTGGGGCATCGCCGGCCTGACCCTCGGCTTGACTCTTCTGGTCCCCGCGGTCGTGATCCTGGCTTTGTCGGCCCCTCTGAGTTTGGTGCTGGCGCCGTTCGTCCTAGCATGCCGGTCTTGGCCCGGCTGGCGCTGGAGTTGGTTGTGCCGGCCGAATTGGTTCATGGAACCATGTTCCTGGCTCTGTGGGTGTTGGTTCCGCTGGCCCTGGCTGTGCTGGAGTTGGCTCCGCTAAACCCGGCAGCAGGAGTTATGTGCTTGTTTCAACATGTTCGCCCCAAGTGTGCCCGAGTGGTTACGTGATGAATTGGGATTGGATCACGCTAGATGGAGTTCCAAGGTCAGGTCTCTAAGGAGAAGTGGGGCAAGTTCCCCGACGACCTGACCATCATCGCCTCCAAGGATGTACGAGAAAGACCCGGGGAAAAGTATTTCTCCCTGGAGCCGTAGCTACGCGGCCGGGGTGCCGGCAGACGGTTGGCCCCGAATGTAGCGCGGATAGGCAAAGACGTGTGGCAATGGAGCAACATGGAGCGGGAAGGCAGGTCGCTGTCTCTCGCTCGCCGAATACTTGGAGGTCGAGCATGTCCGGAAACTCAGAATTCGTTGTGCCGGTCCCCACCGATGGGTTCCAGGCCGATGCGACCTTGCGCGAACAGCCGGAGTCGCTGCGCGACATCCTGGCCAGCGTCGCTGACGTAGTCCTCACCGCCGACAGCGCCAATGAGGGTGTTACCAAGCGCGAGCAGGCGGCCCACGCGCTGGAGATGTCCGAGGTTCGTTACCGCCGGCTCTTTGAGACGGCCCAGGATGCCATCTTGATCCTCGACGGCGACACCGGCAAGATCGTCGACGCGAATCCATTTCTGAGGGACTTGCTGGGCTACTCTCCCGAAGAGCTGCTGGGCAAGGAACTCTGGCAAATCGGGTTGTTCCAGGATATCGAGGCCAGCCGAGCCGCTTTTCGCCAGTTGCAAGAGAAGGGATACATCCGTTACGAGGACTTGCCGCTGGAAACCAAACACGGCATCCGCAGGGACGTGGAGTTCGTCAGCAACGTCTATCGAGTGGGCGGTCAGCGAGTCATTCAATGCAACATCCGCGACATCACCGATCGCAAGCGGGCCGAAGGGGCCCTCAAGGAGGCT
>DASZFN010000575.1:0-2518 GCA_035939715.1 Gemmataceae bacterium
CTCGGGTGCGCTTAGCTGCATACGCGCGGCAAGCTCATAGGCCGCAATGCGGGCGCTGAGCTCGGTGTCTTCGGGATGCCGTTTGAGGTGTTCCTCATTGAGGAACTTCAGGAAGTCCCTGGTCGATCGGTCCGTCTGCGGATCGATCTGCTTCGGCCGGGCCAGATTGGCAATCGGCTGATCGGCGTTAAACGGGGTTCCCTGGTACACGGCCGGCAGAAAGCCGTTGGTCCAGTTCGACGGTCCTTGCTGCGGCACGCCGCGCGGGTCGGGGATGGCCACATAGGCGGGCAGGTTCTGATTCATCGTCCCCAGGGCGTAGCTAATCCAGGCTCCGGCGCTCGGGTAGCCCTCGAGCGTAAAGCCGGTGCTCATGAAGACTTCGCCGGGACCGTGCGTGTTGGTCTTCGAGGTGAGCGAGTGGATAAAGCAAAAGTCATCGACCAGCTCACCGAGATGAGGCAACAGGTCGGAAGTATGTTTGCCGCACTTGCCGCGCGGCCGGAATTTCCAGGGACTTTGCGCCAGCGCGCCGTTCTCGCCCTGGAAGGTGATGAGCTTGTCTACGCCGGGCAGAGTGTTGCCATGATGTTTGATTAGCTCTGGTTTGTAATCCCAGGTGTCCAGGTGGCTGACGGCGCCGGTGCAGAAAATGTGGAGAATGCGTTTTGCCTTGGCAGGAAAATGAGACGAGCGGGCCGCGAGAGGTGACTCGGCAGGGCTGCCGTCCGCTGCCTGGCCTGGAACATTGAGGCCCAACAATTTGTTTTCCGCAAGCAAGGAAACCAGGCTTACCGCCCCCATGCTGCGGCCAAAATCGCCGAGGAAGGACCGGCGATTGAGCAGAAAATTGCCCTGAAGTGGCAACGCGAGCCTCCGCATTCTTGGTGTCACAGCAGGTCAAGCACTTGCTGGCCGCCATGTTCCGGGTTCGGAACCAATTGCTGCTTGACCGGATCGACCACGAAATCGAGCAACTCCAGGGGCACATAGCCTATTAGTATCGGGGCATCGTCCGAAACCTGGGCAACGTCAACCGTGCACTTCCGTCCCTCGATGCTTAGCCAGACCGCGCGATAGATTCGGCAAGGCACATAACCGACCGCTGTTTGTGCCTGCCGCGTGGCAAAGTATTCCAACCCGAGCTTGTCAATGAATCTCTTGGGAAGGGAAAGCAACTTGGCGCCCGTGTCGACGACGGCATCGCATTCGATGGAGCGAACCTCTTCGGAGCGCAAGCTCCCCTCGCTAACCTTCAGTAAATCAGTTAGATTTTCGATTTTCGCTTTGACCACGACCCGGCCCATAGTCGTCGCCCCCATGGTCGCCTTCTCCATGACTGCCTCCTCAGGTCAGCCGTCAATCCACGTACAGGAACTCGTTCGCATTGTACAAGGCGCGGCAGAAGGCACACAATCCGTGCGCCTCGATGAAGTGGATGGCAGCTGCCCTCTCGGCTGCGGTCACTTTTCGGGCGAATGCCAGGAGAATTGCCCGGTCCACCTTGTTTGCCGGATCGTTGCCCACCTCCTTCTTCAAACGTTCGGCAAAGAGATCGGCTTGCTGAATCTGAAAATGGCTGTTGAAGAGGTTCAACGCCTGCAGCGCCGTAGTCGACATCGTTCGTTTAGGCTTGGCGAGAGCCGCGTCCGGGCAGTCGAAGATACCGAAAGTCGGATCTTGCTGCGAACGCGGCTTGAACTGATAGATCATGCGGCGGAATTCGTCAGGCCCAAGCTCCGCCTTGGGCTTGAAGACCACCACGTAGTTCGTGTTCTTCTCCCACAGGTTGTATCCAGGGCCGCCCATGCGCGGGTTTAGTTGTCCACTAATCGCCAGCATGGCATCACGCACGGCCTCGGCTTCCAGGCGGCGTGGATTCATGCGCCAGAGCAGCCGATTCTGCCGGTCCTTCTCCATTGCTTCCGTGGCAACCACGTTGGCCTGGCGGTACGCGGCGGAGAGCATGATTAGTCGATGCAGCGGCTTCAATTGCCAGCCGTTGCGCACGTATTCGGTCGCCAGCCAGTCAAGCAGCTCGGGATGCGAGGGGCGGTCGCCGTTGTAGCCAAAATCGCTGGGCGTCGCCACAATGCCCTGGCCGAAATGATAGTGCCAGAGCCGGTTCACCATCACACGCGCGGGCAGCGGGTTGTCCGGATGAGCAAGCCAACGTGCCAGGGCCAGCCGACGCTCTTTCTCGGACGCCTTCTCGTCCAGCTTCAACGGTGGCCGAACCACCTCCAGGCCGGCGGGACGGGCGACTTCTCCTTTCCGCATCGGGTCGCCGCGCATCAGGACATGCGTCTCAAGCGGCTGAGTAAAGGCGCCTGCGTAGACGGGCATGGTCGCGCGCAGCGCCGGAAGGCGTTCGCGAAGCTCTCTTGCTCGCGACCTGAGCGCTGCATGAACGACCTGGTCGTCGCGCCTTGATTCGGCAACGAACTTATCGGGAGGCGTATCCTGCGCAGCACGATCGTCCGATGATGCCAGGAGCTGCCACGCGCCGGGTTCGACG
>DASZFN010000576.1:0-2670 GCA_035939715.1 Gemmataceae bacterium
GGCACCCTCAAGGCCCCGCGCTATTTGTTGGCGCACGGAATCGCGGTCGAGGTTGGCGCGGTCGAGCAGGGAGGTTGTGGGGGTCATGTGGGCTCCAAAAATCTTTCTGGTCGTCCCTGCGTACGCAGGGATCCATGACCACAGGCTTTAGCGAGTTAAGCAAAAGCCCGCGGCTCAGTCCTGTTACAACACCGTAACCCTGTGGTTATGGGTTCCGGCTCGCGCTTCGTTTGGCCGGGACGACGGCGAGTTGAAGATAGGCACGATCACTGGAAAAAGGGAGGGGCCCAGCCGGAAGTCTGGCACGCGCCTCACGGCAACTTGTCGTAGCCTTCACCGATCCCGTTCAAACTCAACGGGAAACCGATGCCTTCTTCGGGGGTTTCGAAAATGATGAAGGTCGCGGTCTTGGCGCTGCGGAGCTGGCCCAGGAGCTTGTCATCCATCACGACCTCCGCCACGCAGCCATTGGGGAGGCAGCGGACAAAGCCGGCGCGGCCGACGTCGGCATTGTCGAGCTTCAGGCCCAAGCCGGACGGCAGAAGCACGCCGAGAGGCGCCACCACCCGCATCAGCTTGCTCTTCTGGTCGGCGGTTTTCAGCACGATCACGGTGAGGCCGGCATTGGAGCGGTCCTCCGCCACCACGCTCTGGATCAAGGCGCATTGCTCGTTCTGGGCGCCCGGCGGGGTGTCGCAGCGGATCTGCCAGTCGCCGTGGACCGAGCGCACTGCGCCCTGAGCGTGGACCGCCGCCGTCAGGCCGAGAAAGAGGGCGATAGCGAGGACGGTCGTGGCCAGACTTGTGACCATCGGGCTTGCGGCGATCAGGTTTACGCCCGGCGTCGGGCTGAAAACGCGGCTTTTCACCTGGTATTTCGAAGGCCCCATCAGGGTTAATCCTTGGTATTTGCCTGGCAAGGTTCTTGGGTAGGGTGCCTGGTAAGCCTCTTGGCAAGGTCCGAATGATGGACTGATACGGCAATGACGGCGCCTTGAAGGCGATCTTCGAACCGTCCACCGCCACGAGGGCTCACGCCATGCGCTTTGCGAATCAGGTTCCTGTGGAGCGTCCCGTCTGTGCCTACATGGGGCAATCCGTCTGTCAAGCGCCGCGGGGGTGCGAAAATGGCGCTTTCGCTTGATTTCTCGGGAAATGTGACATCCGCAGATGAGGCAATGAGGCAATGCTCTGCACCGCACTACTGCATTGCGAGAGGCTAAGAATTATGGTTTGAGAGGCTGGATTTCGACGCCTTCTAACGATTGGGCCGAGGTACTTGCATGGTCCATCGCAAGGCCGATGGTCGGGGGGCGTATCGTGCGGCATTTTCCGTCATCCGGCGGAGTGCTTTGGGTTCTATTTTGGGTTTTTTGCAGGGGAGCGGGTGCGGCATGAAGATGTCGAAGGGCCAAATGGGCCGGCGTTTGCTGGGGTTCGCGGTGGCTGGCGTGGCGCTGGCGGCCGGCGGGGCGGCATTTGCCGAATTGGGACAGCCCGCGCCATGGGAATACACGCTGCAGGAATCGGCCTCGCCGGTGATGGACAACATCACCTGGTTTCACAACTTCCTGTTCTGGCTCATCACCGTCATCACGCTGTTCGTTCTGGCGCTGTTGATCGCCGTCGCTGTGAAATTCAACGCCAAAGCCAACCCGGTGCCTTCCAGAACCACCCACAACACCTTGGTCGAAGTAGCCTGGACCCTCATTCCGGTGCTGATTTTGGTGGGCATCGCGGTGCCGTCGTTCCGGCTGTTGTTTCTGGAGCTCGACGTTCCCAAGGCCGATTTGACCGTCAAGGCGACCGGCAAGCAGTGGTACTGGAGCTACGCCTATCCCGATAACGGCAAGTTCGAATTCGATTCGCTGCTGGCCCAGGACAAGCAACCCCGGCTGCTCGGCGTCGACAATGAGATGGTGGTGCCGGTGAACAAGGTGATCCGGGTGCAGACCACCGGAGCCGACGTGATTCATTCGTTCGCGGTGCCGGCATTTGGCATTAAGATCGACTCGATTCCGGGCCGCCTCAACGAAACCTGGTTCAAGGCCACCAAGACCGGCATGTTCTACGGCCAGTGCTCGGAGCTGTGCGGCAAGGATCATGCCTTCATGCCGATCGCGGTGCGGGTGGTGAGCGATCAGGAATTCGCGGCCTGGGTTGAGACCGCGAAGAAGAAGTTTGCGTCGGGGCCGGCGAACGCGTTCGCGTCGGTGGGCGCGGCGGCTCAGTAGGCCAGGCTTGAAAAGCATTTCGACACGGACAAGGGCGACGGGACCTTCGAAGGTCCATCTGCAAGGCAGGATTTGAAAAATGGCAACGACCGCAGCAACGCATACCGATCATGCTCACGATGATCACGCCCACCATCCGACCGGCTGGCGGCGTTTCGTCTATTCGACCAACCACAAGGACATCGGCACGATGTACCTCGTGTTTGCGATCGTTGCGGGCATTATCGGCGCGGCAATGTCGATCATGATCCGCATCGAGTTGATGTATCCCGGCGTCCAGATTTTCCACGAGACTCATACCTACAACGTGTTCGTGACCTCGCACGGCCTGATCATGATCTTCTTCATGGTGATGCCGGCGATGATCGGCGGCTTCGGCAACTGGTTCGTGCCGCTGATGATCGGCGCGCCCGACATGGCGTTCCCGCGCATGAAC
>DASZFN010000577.1:0-2436 GCA_035939715.1 Gemmataceae bacterium
AACCGGCCCAGGCCATGCAGGTCGATTGGGGCGAATGCGGCCGTGTGCAGGTGGGCTCGACCATGCGCAAGGTCTCCGTGTTCGTGGCCGTGCTCTGCTACAGCCGCCTGGTCTACATCGAGTTCACCCTGTCGCAGCGCAAGGCCGAGTTCTACCGTGGCCTGGTCAATGCCCTGACTTTTTTCGACGGCTCTCCCCGCAACCTGATCTTTGACAATCTCAAGGCGGCCGTGCTCAACGGCTCTGGCCGAAGCGCCTGCTTCCATCCCGAGTTTGCGGCCCTGTGCGGCTATTTCTGTGTGCAGCCGATCGCCTGCGCCCGCCGCGACCCGGAATCGAAGGGCGTTGTCGAAGGGAGCGTGCGCTATGTGAAACATAACGCCCTGGCCGGCCGGACCGATCAACTGACGCGCTTTGAAGACTACCTCGCTCTGGCAATTTACTGGCGCGATCAGGTGGCCAACGTGCGCATCCATGAGACCACCCGCGAACGGCCCATCGATCGTTTTGACAAGGAACGTGCTCTGCTGCGGCCGCTGCCCGCCATTCCCTTCGACAGCGATGAAGTGGTGCCGGCTGTCGTCAGTCCGCATGCCCGCGTCGCCTTCGACGGCAGTCGCTATTCCGCGCCGCCGCAGTTCGTACGCAAGACCCTCAGCGTGCGTGCCAGTCGTGATGAACTGCGTCTGCTGCACGAAGGCCAGGTAGTGGCACGGCACATCCGTAGTTACGAGCGTGGTCAGCTGCTGGTGCTGCCGGAGCATCACCTGGCCGCGCTGCGCCTGCGCCAACGCCCGCAACAGCAGACGCTGACGCAGGAATTCGACGCCTGGGGACCCGCGGCCCGCGCCTTTCACCTGGAACTGAACCGCCGTCCGCTCAAGACCAGCGTCCATGTGCGGCGCTTGCTGGGCCTGGCCAAACTCTACGGGCGCACCGAGGTATTGGCCGCCATTAGCCGCGCCGCGGAATTAGCGACGTACGATGCCGCTTATGTGGAGAATCTGCTGCTGGCCGAGCGTCGCCGCCGGCAACTGCCCACACCGACCTTGCCCACGCCCAAACGCCGTGAGCTGATCGACGACATCGAACCGGACCACGCCGACCCGGCCCTTTACGAACGCTTTTGCCACGACACCGAGGAGAATCGCCATGGCACGAAATGACAACAGCCTGTCAACGCAACTGGAACGCGACCTGGCTGACTTGAGGCTCCTGGAAATCGCCCGCTGCTACCGCGAGGTGCTCGACGACGCGGCCCGCAAGGGCAGCTCGATGCTCCAGGTGCTAGCCACGCTGATCGGCATGGAGCAGACCGTCCGCCAGCAGCGTGCCCTGGAGCGGCGGCTGCGGCAAGCCCGGCTGCCCAAGCAAAAGACCCTGGCCGATTATGATTTCGACTTCCCCAAGCGCATCGCCAAGGCCGCCATCGTGCGTCTCTTCGATTGTGAGTTCATTCCCCGGCACGGCTGCGCCGTCCTGATTGGGCCGACCGGAACCGGAAAAACGCACCTGCTCACGGCCCTTGGTTACACCGCCTGCGAACGCGGCTACACCGTGCGTTTCACGCGGACGGTGGACATGCTCAATCATCTGACCACGGCCCAGATGAACGGCCTGCTCGTCCAGGCCCTGAAAATTTACGTCCGTCCACAAATCCTCCTCCTCGATGAGCTGGGCTATCTGCCCATCGACAAGCGCGGGGCCGACCTGTTGTTCCAGGTGGTTGCTGCCCGTTATGAATCCGGATCGATCGTGTTGACCACGAATCGAGCCTTCCGGGAATGGGGCACCCTCTTTGACGTGGACAACACCCTGGCCACGGCCTTAATCGATCGGCTGATGCATCACGGGGAGGCCCTGGTGATCAAAGGAGACAGCTATCGCATGAAAGACAAACCGTCCGATCCACCCAGCGCTTGACGCCAGGCGGCGCGCTGTAGCCGCCGGCAAAGTCGTTTACAGGCCATGAACCTGGGTGTCGCGCGTGTGGTAGCGGATGTCCAGCCCACCCTCCAGCAGCCCGCCTCGCCCGCGGCGTGCTGGAGCGGCCGATGGGTACGTTGACGGATCCAGCTGCCAGGCTCTGGTCCCGATCTGCCGGCAGTTCCCTATCGAGGAGCTTTGCCCGGCACCGGGCCATCCTGGCGCGGCTGACCATCCTGGACGCACTCTTTGGCGGTGGTTCCTTCCCACGCGTCCCGTTCAGCGGCCTCGAACGATGCCCCGGCAGCTCCGCGCAGGCCGTGCCAAGCCACTACTCCTGGCCGATCTCACTCCGCGCACTGACCAGCGCGCCGAGTTGCGCCACCCGTGCGCGCCGCTCACTCCCAACGACACCCGCCGGCACAAGTGGCGCCGTCTTCACGCTCAAAATTGGCTCTCTTTTGCCGCTCGGTACCACATAACCACGGTTATCAGACCGTGGACCCATTG
>DASZFN010000578.1:0-7815 GCA_035939715.1 Gemmataceae bacterium
AAAAATACCACCAGAAGATTATCAGTCTGCATCTAAAGGACCGCACCGCCGACGGTGGCAATCTCCCCTGGGGCAAGGGTCAGACGCCGATCAAGGAAGTCCTACAGCTTCTCAAGAAGGAGAAGTGGCCGATCTACGCCGCCTGAAAGCAGAAGACGGTCCGACTGCGGTCGAATACGCCGTAATGCTGGCCCTCATCATCGTAGTCTGCATCGGTGCCATCACGACGCTTGGCACTAATGCAAATCAGACATTCTCTTCGGTTGGCAGCGCCATCGGGGCTGGTAGCTAGTCATTGAAATCGGTTCGATGCGGTTCAACCGCGATCAGATTTCCCTCAGCCTGGGCGCCGTCCCTGCCGGCGCCCTCCTGACCCCTGCATCTTGAGCGAAAGCCATCCGTGAGCGCTTTAGCGATGCGGAATTGAAAGACGCTGGCTTTGCGCGCGTCGGTCCCATCGGACCGACGCATCGAACGGCACGTGGAACCGAATCGACTTCAGGTCAACCGCTACCGCACACGCAAGTCCTTCACAATCACTTTCCCGTCCTCTACCTGAAGATGCACGGCAACGTGCATGCCCGCCTTCAGGTCCTTGAGAGTGTTGATGCCGGTGAGCAGGGCGTCTGGAGCCACGGTCAGGACCAGCGGCTTTTCGTCCTTGCCTCGGGTCACGATGATGGCGGCCTTGTCGGCGTTCACCTCGCTCACCACGTACCCCGCGCGGGGAGGCGTTCTCGCCTCGATGACCGTCACGATCGGCCTGTCCTTCGCGAACTTCAAGGAGAGGTTCATGCCATCGCGCAAGTCCTTGAGGGGGATCTCCTTGCCGTCGAGCGTGATCCGGGGGTCCTTGCCGACGGGAAGATCGTTCAGGGAGAGCTGGGCTCCTGCTGAAGCGAACAACTGCTCGGCAGAGTCCGGCCCCCAGGATCGCTCGGCGTGTGTGTCGGCGATGTGCAGCGTGCGCTTGCCGAAATCGACCCGGAGCAGGTTCCACTTCACCGCCTCTAGTTGGCGGAGCGTTTCCGCCTGTCCGTCCGCTGGACCTTTGTCCTCCGGGGCGCGCTTCGCAACGGCGGCCGCCGGCGGCGCCGGTCTCGCGGCCAGCGCTTGGCGCGGCCGTAGTCCCGCGCCGAGCGCGAGCAGGCCCACGAGCGCCGCCACCACGGCGAGCGCCTTTAGTCGGTGCAGCAACATGGATCTCAGCACTCCTTCCGCCAGCGCGGCGACGCGGTTCGATGCCACCGCGGCCACCGCCTGGCCTGTCGCGACGGCCGTCGCGGCGTGAATTGTGGAAGTCACCAGCGGAGCGGACACCCCAGCCCGCGCCACTTCCTTTCCGAGCACCACCGCCAGCGTCCCACCTGCGCAGGCCAGACCCCGGCTTGCGAGCCGGCGCGCCAACAGCTGCCGCGCCCGCAGCAGCCGGGTCGAAAGCGTGGCCTCCGGACAGCCAACGGTTCGGGCCGCCTCGCGGTGCGTCTGTCCCTCCAGATCGCAGAGAACGATCGGCAAGCGATAGCGGTCGGGCAGCCGGGATAGCTCCTGGTCGAGGAGTTGAAGCCGTTCATGTTGGGCCGCCTCTTCGACGACGTCCGGCTTGCCGGATGGGGCAGTCACCTGTCTCTCCTTGGCCTTGCGCCGGGCGCGCGTCACTTTAGCCTCCAGGGCCGTACGGTAGGCGACGCCGTACAGCCAGTTGCCCACCAGGTCGCGGGGTACGACGGCCCCGGCCCGGCGAACCAGGACGAGTAAAGTTGCCTGGAACGCGTCCTCGGCGTCGTGCAGGTTGCCCAGCACGCGCCGGCAAACGCCCAGGACCATCGGCCCGTGACGCCGGACGAGGGCCGCGAAGGCCGCCTCTTCGCGGCCGGCAAGGAATCGGCTCAGCAGCTCGCCGTCGGTTAATCCACCACCATCGTGCAGCAGGGCGGCGCGGCGCAGGTGCTGGAGGACCCGACCCTGGAAACGTGTGGCCATGCGAAAGCTCGACGACCGTGGGCGATGCCGTGCTTCTCTATCCATTGGAAGGGCGAAGGGAAATCCATTCACTTTTTTATCGTTTAATGTCACGACGCCAGCAATGGTCGTCTTCGTGGGGCGAGGCTGCCGCAGTGTCTTGACGTTGTTCCGCGGGTCTGGAAATGGCACTCGGCACGTGGAACCGAATCGACTCCCGGTCATTTCGACGAGACGTGCTCATGACCGTAAGCAACCTGCCAAGCCGCCTCCTGCACTTGCGCCGTCAACCCCGCTTCCGCTATGTAGTGCTCGGTCATCTGCGTCCGCGCATGTCCCATGCAGAGACTGAGAAGCTTCAGATTCACGCCGTTCTTGATGCCCATGAGCCCGTAGCGATGCCTGAGACCATAAGGCGTAACGCCCCTCGGCAGCCCCAGGCGCCGGCGCAGGCGCTGCATCTTGAGCGATAGCCATCCACGACTCAAAGCGTTGCCACGCCCGTTGATAAAGACGTGGCCCTGGTCGCCGGAAAACACGGCGTCGCGATGGGAACGCATCCAGCGTAAGAGTCTGATCACCGTCGGCACCAGCGGAATGACCCGTGCCCGCCCCGTCTTCCTGGCCGTCTTGTGCTCCCGGAGCACGACAGACGTTTCGTCGAACCGCACATCCGCCCAGCGCATGCTGGCCGCTTCCCCAGGCCGGCAGCCGGTAAACTTCAAGAAGATCAGGAATCGTCGAAACCTCGGATCGGAACCGCGCAGCAGTGTCTGAAACTGCTCGTCGGTCATCGGCCGGCGCCGCTCTGGGTGCCCGCGGCCGCACCGCAGCTTGGCGAACGGGTTGCGGTCCACGAGTTCCATCTCGGTCGCCCAATTAAACGCTCTCTTGATCGTGGACACCACGCAGCGGCGGTACCATTCCGAACGGTACTCGGGGTGGTCGTTGAGCCAGCACTGCAGGTCGAATGGCCGGCACTCGGCGAGCGGCAGATCGCCGCAGGTCGTGGCGAACCGGCGCAGGATGCAGGCCACGGTCTCGTAGGAACGGGCGGACAAGTCGCGCCGTGCCTGCGCCAAGTACACTCGAATAACTTCCTGCACGGTCTGGCATTGCCCAGGTCTGACGGGCCGAACTAGAATCGACATGAAGCGTCTCCTTAAGGGGTATGCTTCCACGGGCTCGAGCGATTGGGGTCGCTGCGAGCCTTTTTCTTTGCCCTGGGCACGGTGCCCGTGGCTACGCTGAGCACAGTTACCTCGTTAACGGGGAGACATCCAGCGAATTCTGGTAGAGAAACCGCTATTTCGCGACAGGCGCGCACAGAATTGGAACAAACGGTCTCTTTTTAGATAGGGGACGTTGATGGCAGACGCACACGCCGACGATGCCGGGCTGGAGCGCTATCGTGCGTACTTGCGCCTGCTGGCGCAGATGAACCTAGACCCCCGGCTGCAAGCGAAACTGGACGCATCGGACATCGTGCAGCAAACCATGCTCCAGGCTCACCAGGGGCGGGAGCAGTTCCGAGGCAACACCGAAGCGGAGCGCATCGCTTGGTTGCGGCGCATTCTGGCACGCAACTTGGAGCACGCGAGGCGCGACCTTCGCCGTGAGAAACGCGATGTCCAGCGCGAGTGTTCGCTTGACGCTTCCGTCGACGCATCGTCCAGCCGTCTTGAATCGTGGCTTGCCGCGGATCATTCGTCGCCGAGCCAGCGCGTGATGCGCGAGGAACAGGTCGTTCGCCTGGCAGATGCCCTGACTACTCTGCCCGAAGCGCAGCGGCAGGCGCTGGTGTTGCATTACTGGCAAGACTGGACGTTGCCAGAGATCGGTCGCCATCTCCAGCGCACGCCGGCCGCGGTTGCCGGCTTGTTGCATCGCGGCCTCAAGCAGTTGCGGGTCCTGTTGCAGGAATCGGAGTGACACATGACTGAGGAAAGTCGAAGCGATGGGGAAGAACAGTTGCATGAAATCATCGCCGATTACCTGGCGGCCGCGCAGGCCGGTCAGCGTCCGAACCGCCAGGCGTTGTTGACCAAGCACCCGGAACTGGCTTCAGAACTGGAAGCGTTTTTTGCCGATCACGACCGTCTCCAGCGTTGGGCTGAACCGGCGCGCGTGAGCTCACGGCCCCGCATGGGGGCGCCTTCTTCCGGAGATCGAGTTCGTTATCTCGGCGACTACGAACTGCTGGGCGAGATTGCCGCGGGCGGTATGGGCGTGATCTACCGGGCCCGCCAGCGCAGCCTGAATCGCGTCGTCGCCCTCAAGCTCATTCGAACCGGCGATACCGCCTCCGCGGAGGACATCCAGCGCTTTCGCGTGGAGGCAGAGATTTTCGCCAACCTCGATCACCCGAACATCGTGCCGATTTACGAGGTAGGGGAGCACCAGGGCCAGCAATATTTCAGCATGAAGCTGATCGACGGCGGTAGCCTGACTGAACACCTGCCGCGCCTGCTCGAGGACCCCCGCGCCGCCGCTCAAATTGTCGAGACCGTGGCCCGGGCCGTGGACTATGCGCATGAGCGCGGCATCTTGCACCGTGACCTGAAACCGGCCAATATCCTCCTGGATGCCAAGGGCCAGCCGCTCGTTTCCGACTTCGGCCTCGCCAAACGCATGCACGGCGGCGCCTGCATTACTCAGTCCGGCACGATCCTCGGCTCACCCGCCTACATGTCACCCGAGCAGGCCTCCGGCCAGGTCAAGGAATTGACCACCGCCGCCGATGTCTACAGTCTGGGCGCTATCCTTTATGAACTACTGACCAGCCGTCCGCCGTTCCGCGCGGACACCCCCTTCGACACCTTGCGCCAGGTAACCGAACGCGAGCCAAAACGCCCGCGAACATTCAATCCGCAGGTGAGCCGCGACCTGGAAACCATCTGCATGAAGTGCCTGGAGAAGGACCCAAAAGAGCGTTACCCCTCAGCCGGCGCGCTGGCGGACGACCTCAAGCGCTGGCTCGCGAACGAATCCATTTGGGCTCGCCGGGCCTCGATGCCCGAGCGTCTCTGGCGCCGGTGTTGCCGCTACCCCAGTGTGCCCATCTTTACCTGCGGTGTGGTCGCGCTCGCATTCGTGCTGTTGTTGGCTATGGGGTGGCTGCTTATTCGGGCACAAGTGGCAACGCGCGGAGCGCTGGCAGAGGAGGCAATGCAACGTGCCTTAGCGGAAGCCAATCTGCAAAAAGCGCGAACGGCCATGGACGATCTTTTGACACGGGAAGCCGACAACGTGGTTGACGACCGTCTCCGCGGAGGACATGAGCGGGAGTTTTTGGAAGAGGCATTGATGCATTACTACACGCTGCGTGAGTCGCTACTTGTTGAACCTGGCAGGCGTCCGGATTTGGCGGAGGCGGCGCTTCGAGTGGGCCAAATTCATCAAAAACTTGGCCAACTCGACAAGGCAGAAAAATCGTATGACGAGGCCCGTATGTTATTGGAAGACCTCTTAAAGGCTTCACCCGACAAGCCCGAGTTTCACTGGGGTTTGGCCCGTGCTCAGTTACTGATCGGCTCGGTTGCGAAGGAAAGAGGCAAGACCGCAGAAGCGGAAAAGGCCTATCGGCAGGCACTGGCTCTGGCGGAAAAATTGGTCACGGACCACCCGGCAAAACGGGAGTACCGGAACCAGTTGGCATTCGCCACGGCACAACTTGCCGCTCTCTCAATAGCGAAGGGCCGCATCGCTGAGGCAGAAGCGGCGTTACATAAAGCGCTTGCCGTTCAGGAAAAGCTCGTGCAAGAAGCCCCAAGTGAACCCTTCTACCGAGCGAATCTCGCTTCTTCTCTCCGCGAGTTGGGCCGCCTGCTCCAAACGAGCAAAAAGCTCGACCAGGCGGAACCGGCTTTTCGGCGCGCACTGGCGATTGAAGAGAAGCTGGTTCAGGAAACGCCAGGATCACCTGACGCGAAAAAGGAATTGGCTTTGACCTTGACGGACTACGGTCAGCTCCTTGCCCAATCTGGCCGGTTCGCTGACGCCGAACATTCCTTCGAAAAAGCGGCAGCACTCCTGCAAAAGCTGGCATCCGACTTCCCCAAGGTCGCCGCGTATCAAACTGCGCTAAGGACCGTCAACAAGAATCTCAACGCGCTGTCCAAACAGCAGGGCAAATAGCTCGATTCCCCGGCACCAAGAACTCCTTAACCCACGTGAGAAGAGGAATCCCATCTAGCCGTGATGGACAACTCCGCGCAGGCAAGACAGTTTGAGAGTCGATAGCAACCCGCCAGGAAGGTATGACGGAAGGGAACTTAACTCGTTACACCAGCATTTTCCTTTAAAGCATCCGCCCCGTTATCTGCCTTGCGACGGAAAACGGCTTCCGGTTGTTCTGCTGATTCGATCCAGGCGTTTGAGACTTGCCTTCGCTTCTTTCGTTAACCAAGCTTGCGGGTCTCCCGCTGCCAATCTTCGAAGCAGCTCCATGGCTTCCGCGTCAGCAACGCGCTCGAGAATTTCCAGGGCTCTCCACGTGCGAAGGCGCTCGCTTCCGGGTTTCGTCACGTCGAGCGCAGCGTGCAATTGTTCAAGCCTGCGTTGCGATTCTGGGCTCGGATTGGACGAGAGGGCCTGTTGAAGAGCAGGTTCGGCGGCATCGGCCATCTTCTTCAACTCGGCCATCGCCTTCTCGCGGTCGGGGAAGCGATCGCTGTCTAATTGCTTTAGCAAGCTGGAGACGTGCTTTGGATTTGCGGCGACAACCGGGTGCAGTCGGTCTTTCAGAAGAGTTAGGGCTTGCGCCGGAGCGGCTGCCAGCGTGATGATGCTTCGGTATGCCTTCGAGACGTCGCCATCCAGGTCGGACCACATTGTATCTAAATCCGTTGCCAAAAGTTGCCTGCCCGGCATCGCGGTGTCGCGGACGTAAGCCGCCACGTCCCAGATCAAGACCGTGGCGTCTCGGCTCCCCGAAGACAGGGTCTTGCCGTCGGGAGAGAACGCGAGCGCATCTATGGGACCGATGTGCCCTGAAAACGTGTGAATGACTTTGCCATTGCTAAGATCGAGGAGACGAACTTGGTTCCGATTTTCGAAGCCGGACTGCACGAGCTTCTTGTCAGACGTCACATGACTGTGACTGCCGTTGTTTCCGAGGGCCAGAAAGCGGGCATCCGGCGAGAAAGCGAGCGTCGTCGTATAGCCGGCATCTTTCACAATCAGCCGGGCCTGGCCCGTGGCCGTCTCCCTTAGAAACACCGATCCGTCCATGGTCGCCGTGGCCATGCTTCGACCGTCCGGCGAAAACGCGACCCAGTTAAGTCCGCCGTCATGCTTGCCGGGTAGAGAGAGTTCTTTCCCTGTCGCCACGTTCCAGCCGAGCAAGACGACGTGTGTCCCGCTACTGGCCACAAGGTTTATGCCGTCGGCAGAAAACGACAGCGAACTGATCATTGGACGCACTCCCGGTTGTTCCGGACGCACGGCAAGCCGGCGAGATTCCTTGCCCATGCTGACATCCCACAGGCTGATAATCCCCGGCTCGTCGTCGGAATTCCAAGCCAGTTTCGTGCCATCGGGCGAAAGCGCCAAATGGCTGTAGTAACCATTTGAAGCTTTGACGCGGCGCTGTTCTTTGCCTGAGTCGGTGTTCCACAGCCGAAAGGTGCCGTCGTGACTTGCGGACGCCAGGAATTTGCCGTTTCCGGAAAACACCATGGCGGACACACTACCCTCGTGGCCGTCAAGCTTATGCACAAGCTTCGTCGTGACCACGTCCCATATCCAGATGGTCTTCATGGACGCCGAGGCCAGCAACTTGCCGGTTGGAGCATAGGCAACCGTGCCGATCCCCGAATCAGGCGTGTCGAGACCGAGCATCTCTTTACCCGT
>DASZFN010000579.1:0-3364 GCA_035939715.1 Gemmataceae bacterium
AGCTGTGGGCAGCGCAGGGCTACGTGATCGCCCTACCAAATCCGCGCGGCAGCACTGGCTTTGGCCAGAAGTTCGTCGATGAGATTAGCGGCGACTGGGGCGGCAGGTGCTTCGCTGACCTCATGGCCGGCCTGGAGTGGCTGGAGAAGCAGCCGTACGTGGACCCCGAGCGCATGGCCGCGGCCGGGGCGTCGTTCGGCGGCTACATGATGAACTGGTTCCAGGGGCACACGACCAAGTTCAAGACGCTCATCACGCATTGCGGCGTCTACAACTTCGACAGCATGTACGCCCTGACCGACGAACTCTGGTTCGACGAATGGGAGCACGGCGGCCCGCCCTGGGGCGCAAAACGGGACTCCTATGAGAAGCACTCGCCGCACCGCTACGCCAGGACCTTCAAGACGCCGATGCTCATCATCCATAATGACAACGATTTTCGCGTGCCCGTGGCAGAGGGGCTGCAGCTTTTCACCACCCTGCAGCGCCTGGGCATTCCGTCCAAGATGATCAATTTCCCCGACGAAAGCCACTGGGTGCTGAAGCCGGCGAATAGCGCCTACTGGCACCGAGAGGTGTTTGCCTGGTTGAAGAAGTACGCACCGCCGGGAGGGCGGTGATCGTCAGGATGCCATTCATCATTCAATAGTCCATAGTCCATAGTCCATAGTCCGTAGTCGGTAGCCATCAGGCATTTTGCTATGGACTATGGACTATGGACTACGGACTACGGACTATGGACTGATTAATCTGAGAAAAGAGCCTCAACATACGCTTCCGGATCGAACGGCTCCAGGTCTTCGAGTTTTTCGCCGACGCCGATGAATTTCACGGGCAAGCCGAGCTTTTGTTTGATGGCGAAGATGGCGCCGCCCTTGGCCGTGCCGTCGAGCTTGGCCAGGATGATGCCGGTGCACTGCACGTCTTTCTTGAACGACTCAGCCTGGATGATGGCATTCTGGCCCGTGGTGGCGTCGAGGACCAGCAACACTTCGTGCGGGGCGCCTTCGATCCTGCCGCCCAGGATGCGGTGGATCTTTTTCAGCTCATTCATGAGATGGGCTTGCGTGTGCAGGCGGCCGGCGGTGTCCACGATCAGAATGTCATAGTTGCGCGCCTTGGCTTTTTCACTGGCGTCATAGGCGACGCTGGCGGGATCGCTGCCCTGCTGATTCTTGACGATGTCGCAGCCGATGCGCTGGCTCCAGATGGTAAGCTGCTCGACCGCGGCGGCGCGGAAGGTGTCGCAGGCGGCGACCATCACCTTTTTGCCGTCTGCCTGGAAGCGGGCGGCGAGCTTGGCGATGGAGGTGGTCTTGCCGGAGCCGTTGACGCCGCTGACCATGATCACTGTCGGGCCGGACAGGTTGATCCGCAGCGCGGCTTCCGCGCTGAGCATGTCTCTGAGCTGCTGCTTGACGAAGGTCTCGACGTCGCCGGTGATCTCCTTGTCGAGGAATGCCTGGCGCACCTTCTCCACAATCTCGACCGTGGCCGTGGTGCCGACGTCGGCGAGGTAGAGTCGCTTTTCCAACTCGGTCAGGAATTCCTTGTCGACGCGGCCCTTGAGCCGGAACAGCTGGGCCACGCCTGTGAACACGCCCCGCGTTTTGGCCAGGCCTTGCTTGATCTTGCTGAGAAGGGCACGAAAAACCATGAGGATCAGGGTCCTTTGTGATCGGTCATTGGTCATTCGTCATTTGCGAATGACCAATGACGAATGACCCGATCTATTGCGGAGAATCTTCAACTCCTCATTCGATACGCTGCACGCGCCCACCGCACGGCGCGGTTGGTCGGGGCCGTGGCAATCGCTGCCGCCGGTGACCGCCAATCCGAATGCGGCCGCGAGGGTTCGCAACTCCTGCATGCGGCCGGCGCTGTGTACCGGGTAGGCCGTTTCCAGCGCCCCCAGACCGAGCCGGCACAGCTCGCGCAAATTTTCGCCATTGCAATCATAGGAAGGGTGCGCCCAGGCCGCAACGCCGCCCGCGGCGCGGACCAGGGCGAGCGCTTCCTCGACCGGCAGCCTCGACTTCGGCACCGCAGCACGCCCGTTGTCGCGCAGATAACGGCCGAAGGCCTCGCCAACCGACCGCGCCCGGCCTGCCTTGACCATCATCTCCGCCAGGTGCCGCCGGCCCAGCGATTCGGAATCCGCGTGCGCGCGCAAGTCCTCCTTATCAAGGGACACGCCACACTGCTTTAATCGCTCGACCATTTCCCAGAAACGGCCGGTGCGGTGCAGGGCCAGCCGTTCCAGAGCCGCCCGCAGAGGTCCATCATCGAGACGGAAGAAATAGCCGAGCAAGTGCAGTTCCCGGCCGTGAAACTCCGTGCTGATCTCGACGCCTGGGATGATTTCCAGGCTGGATGCCGCGGCAGCCGCCTGGGCGGCGGCGATGCCGCTCAGCGTGTCGTGGTCGGTGATGGCAATGGCCGCCAGGCCGCTGCGTTTGGCCAGGTCAACCACTTGCGCCGGCGTATAAGAGCCGTCGCTGTGCACGGTGTGCAAGTGCAGATCGGCCCGACCGGCAGCAGGTTTCCGGGCCGCAGCCTGGCATAGCGCGGTGAAGGGTTGTCGTGCGGGCATGGCTCACGCAGGCGGGGCCGTGGCGAGCCGGAGCTTGTCCAGCACGCCGTTGACAAAGGAAGGCGAATCCGCCGAACCGTAGCGCCGCGCCAGCTCGATGGCCTCGTCCAGGGCCACGGCCGGCGGCGTCTCGGGGACAAAGAGCAGCTCATAGGCGCCGATGCGCAGGACGTTGCGGTCCACCG
Organism: Gemmataceae bacterium; assembly: GCA_035939715.1. Lineage (GTDB taxonomy): Bacteria > Planctomycetota > Planctomycetia > Gemmatales > Gemmataceae > DASZFN01. The sequence continues at coordinate 2,779 of DASZFN010000579.1, forward strand.
TCGCCATGCGCGGCAGCCGCCAGTTCTCTGCCGCGGCGGCCAGGCGCTCGTCGATCTCGGCAAGATGCGCGATCACGCCGTCGTACAGGGAGAAACCAAAGGGCACGAGGCTGGCATCGCGCAGGCGGGTGTTTACGAAGCGCTCGATCACCGGCCGCTCCACGGTCGTGTTATGGTCATGCTGAAAAAGCAACTGCAGGGCCACTTCTCGGGCACGCGAGCGTTTCGTCATTGCGGTCCGTCCGGCAACTTCATGGCTCTCCTTGCATGCTAGCAAATGGTGGACAGACTGCCCATAGGCTGATGGAGCTGCGCTTTGGCGGATTAAGAAATTTCTCGCAGAGCACGCAGAGAGCGCAGAGGAAATCAGAGAACCTAGTTTGCTCTGCGCTCTCTGCGTGCTCTGCGAGAAACGGTTTTAACGATTTAACATGGAGACGTCACGAACATTCTGTTCGGCGACTTCGCGCGTGATCTTGGCGGCGCGCAGGAGTTGGCGGACCGATTCGTCGAAGCTGAGCATGCCGTCGTCGCGGCTGGTGAGCAGGTAATTGTCGATGCTTTCGACCTTGCCGGTGCGGATGGC
>DASZFN010000580.1:0-3985 GCA_035939715.1 Gemmataceae bacterium
CCTCTCCTGTGAGCAGCGAACCCAGCGCCGGCCACCCATGCGCGTGGTCGTCTTCCTGATCGGCCATTGCGGCAAGCGCGGCCGCGCGCTCGCCGAATTCAAAGAGGCCGATGATGTCTCGGTCGCTGGTCTTGTTCTCCAGGAACAAGCCCGCGCCTACCCAGCTATAGGTGAGAGGTGCTGTGTAGCCCTGGGCGTTCGGGGTCGGATCGAGCGGATCGGTGGTGGCAATCATCATCCAGTTGCCGCCGGTGATGTCGGCAAAGCGGCCGGTGCACGCGCTGGTGATCGGGGCGAACACGGCGATGAATTGCACGACGACCTTGCCGTTGTCGGCGGGGAATATCGTGAAGGTCCCCGGCGCGCCGGCGCCGTACGTGCAGGGTAGCTCATCCCCGTTGCTGGCAACGAAGTCAAACGTCCCCTGGAAATCTCCTGTCGTAGGTCCCGTGAAGTTCTGCAGCGTAAACTCCCCTGCGCCGCTGTACCTGCCATGATAAGTATCGAGGAGATTGATCCCGCCGGTCGCGTCGTGCGACGCCATGCCGCCGGCGAAGAGCGGCAGACCTTGGGGACCGTGGCCCGCGCCGGCGGTCTCGAACGGAGCCACCACCGACGGCGCCGCAAATGTCAACGGCAGCGGGACAAAGGGAACATTCGTGTCAGGGGCGACATTGCCGGCCCGCTCGACCAGAATGCCTTCCCCCTCCCAGCTGTACTCAAACGGCATGGTATACCCTTGCGCGTTCGGCGTCGGGTCAAACGGTTCGCTGACGGCCACCATGGTGAACCCGCCCCCGGTCACATCGGCGAAGCGACCGGTGCATTCGCTGGGGATCGGCGTGAACACGGCGAGGAACTGCACAATCACTTTGCCGCTGCCGGCCGGAGTGATCGTGAACGTCCCGGGCGAACCCGCGCCGTAATTGCAGGGCAGTTGGTCACCATCGCGGGCCACGAAGTCGAAAGTGCCCTGGAATGTGCCCGTCGTGGCGCTCGTAAAGCTCAGCAGAGTAAACGATCCGTTGCCGCTGTAACTGCCGAGGAGGTTGCTCAGACCTGAGGAAGTGTGCGGCGCCATGCCGCCGGGGAAGAGCGGCAAGCCCTGGGGCGCCGTCCCGCTGCCGACCAGCTCGAACGGCACAGTCTGGGTCGGTAGGTCCTGGCTGAATGCCGAGAACGGCACCGACCCGTTGTGGCCGTCGGGGAGCAGCTCCGACAGACCCGAGTTGTGAAGGAAGCTCGAGAGCGTGCTGGGTGTGCATCGATCCTCCAGCGCTTCCAGTTGGGGACGGACGCGTCGAGACAGTTGACGATTCATGGGGTGGTCTCCAAATGGGGAAAAGGAGTTAGGTTTGCGGGGCCGTATGGGGCCGGGCAACACGAACTGCCCGGGATGCGGGGGCGCGAGCCCTTCTCACTTCCCGTTGGGATCAAGGGTTCCTTCGAAGTCGAAGTAGAACTCCCCCGGCCTCCCTGTAAAGGCGCCGGACATCGCGGCGCGGCCCCGTGCCCCGGACAGGCGCCCGGTGCCGCCCTCGGCCACGAGTTCGGCCACGAATCCGAAGGGATAGACCGGGTCGCCGCTAAGGAAGATCTGGCCCGTGTACGTCAGCTCCAACGTGTCGCCGTTGGCGGCCGTCCACGTCGCTTCGCCCGCGAAGGTGAAGTCGACCGGATTGAGGGCATGGAACCCCTCTGCGGTGAACTGGCCGACGTGAGAGGACCGCCCGCTGAATTCATCGACATCGACGCCGCCTTCGGGCGTGGTTGTGCCGGCTCCCCCGCCTGTCCAGTTGGGCGGTGTGTCGTCCCCACCAGGGGCGGTCGAAGCCGTGACCCCGACGGCCAGACAGGCCAACATTGTGCACCCAACAACGCTCAAGAGATACTTCATAAGCTCACTTCCTTTCTTTCGAAGTGACCCGAGTGAGTCTGCAGACATCGGTTGTCCCCCGATACCAAGCGTCAACGACCGCACTGACCGGACGCGGAATTCATGAAAAAATCGCCGGCACGCCGAAATTGCTGCTTGCACTGGCCCCAATTGCGGGGATAATGAACCCTTCCGAAGCGGCGTGAGCCGGACTCGCAACTCGTAGAAGAAAGTCGCGCGCACCATCACAAAGTCTGCGCAGAATTTGCATGCCAACCCGGACATGGGGCCGTGGCTGGCCGCTGCTCGTGATGGCTCGGGGGAAGCCCTCGGCAAATTGCTCCAGGCGCTCCGCACCTACCTGTACCTGATCGCGGAAGACGAACTCGATTCCGCCCTCTTGCCCAAGGGGAGCGCGTCGGACCTGGTTCAAGACACCTTTCTGGAAGCGCAACGCGATTTCGGACAGTTTGGCGGGAATTCGGCCGAGGAGTGGCAGGCCTGGCTGCGCTGCCTGTTGCGGCACAACCTGGCCGACTTCGCGCGCCGTTACCGCGGCCGCGAAATGCGCTGCGTGGAGCGCGAGTCGCCTCTAGTGCGGGCCGAGGCAGAGTACAGGCTCGACGGCCGCCTGGTCGCGAACGGGCCCACGCCCAGTGGCCTGGCCAGCCAGCACGAGGAGCGTGACGGGCTGGAGCGGGCGCTTGCGCGCTTGTCGGCCGATCATTGCCGGGTCATCCGGCTCCATAACCACGACGAATGCACGTTTGAGGAGATCGGGGAGCGCATGGGCCGTTCGGCGGAGGCCGTGCGCAAGCTCTGGCGCCGAGCCCTCGACGCCCTGCACCAGGAGTTGCACCGCCCATGCCATGAGGGTGCCGATCAACATGTCAAACCGGGAAACGCTTAACGCGGCTACGCCACCAATGATGTCGGACGGGTTTCCAAACCTCTCCGATCCCGGCCCGGCAGGTTTGGAAACCTGCCCCACAAATTCGCCGGAATCACGGGTTGATGTCCCAACCTCCGGCGACCTGACCGCGGAACTCGTCGCCTACCAGGAAGCGCTGGCTTGCGGCGACGCGCCCGGCGCGGATAGCCGACAAGTCACGGGGCCCGGCCTTGTTCCGGAGCTGCGCGACGCTCGGTCTTGTCTGCGCTTGCTCGACCGGGTCTGGCGTGAGCCGGTCGCTGATTCCGGAGAACTCTCGCCCCACACCCCTCGCTCCCTGGGCCGATTTCAGATCGAGCGTAAGCTGGGACAAGGCGGTTTCGGCATCGTCTTCCTGGCGCACGACCCCGAGCTGGGCCGCAAAGTGGCGCTCAAGGTGCCGCACACGGCTGGCCTGCTTTCGCCGGAGCTGCGGCGGCGTTTTCTGAACGAAGCCCGGGCCGCGGCCCGTCTGGAACATCCCTACATCGTGCCGGTCTACGAGGCGGGCGAGATCGGCGCGCTGTGTTACATCGTCACGGCGTACTGCGAGGGTCCGACGCTGGCCGACTGGCTCAAGGAACAGACCGGCCCGGTGCCGGAGCGCACAGCGGCGGCGCTGGTGGCCTGCCTGGCCGAGGCCATCGCCTACACGCACCGGCAGGGCATTCTGCATCGCGACCTCAAGCCGGCCAACATCTTGTTGGTGAGTGGTGGAGCGGTGAGTGGTGAGTGGTCCAAGCAGGAGGCGCAGGCTTCTCTACCCACCACTCACCATTCGCTACTCACCACCTACCAGCCGAAGATCACCGATTTCGGCCTTGCCAAGCTGCTGGAAGGCGAGGGCTGCGACACGACCGGGACGGGCACGCTCCTGGGCACCGCCCCCTACATGGCGCCGGAACAGGCGCTTGGCCGATCCGGAGACATAGGCCCGAGCGCGGACGTATACGCTCTCGGCGTCATTCTTTACGAGCTCTTGGCAGGCCGGCCGCCCTTCCAGGGAGAGACACCCCTGGAAACGCTCGACCAGGTGCGAACGCAGGAGCCGGTGCCGCCCAGGCGCCTACGGCCGAAACTGTCCTGCGACCTGGAAACAATCTGTCTCACGTGCTTGCACAAGGCACCACATCAGCGTTACGCAGGCGCTGATGCTTTGGGCGCTGATTTGAAGCGAT
>DASZFN010000581.1:0-13743 GCA_035939715.1 Gemmataceae bacterium
GGCGCCGGAGCAGGCCGCCGACGCGCGGCAAGCCGATATCCGCGCCGATATCTATAGCCTCGGCTGCACGCTGTACGATTTGCTCACCGGCCAGCCGCCGTTCCCGGAAGGGACGATCATCCAGAAGGTCATGGCGCACCACGAGCGCCTGCCGCGGCCCCATCTTGGAGCTGGGGGAATGCCCTTTCGTGCGCAGTGTTTGTTCTGTGGTCATCCAGGTGTGTCCACTCGGCACACTTGCTGCTTTTTACATCTCGCGTGGTGAACAGCGGATCGTCCGACGCATGTCGCTCGCCGAACCAGTAGCAGAGGCCGTCAGGCGCAACGACGTAGAATACCTTCCACGCAACCCCGTCGCGTTTTTCGATGTTGAACTCAGAGAGTTCCTTGTGTAGCCCGTTGGCTTTGAATTCTGCGAACAATGACTCAAGGCTCTTCACGTGGAAGGCACATCCGTCCTGCGCGGAATCGCCGCCGTTTTCCGCGAGGCCGATCTCGACCTGGTCGCGGGCCAGAACCGCCGAGTGGTGCGGGGCCTCTCTTCGCGATAACACGCTGAAGCCAAGGACGTTTTCGTAGAAGGGCAAGGCCGCTGCAAGGTCTCGCACGGGAAGATTCATCTTGTCGCCTTGATAGCCCCATGCCTTTTCGAGAGTTCCCTGCATGGTATCCTTCTCCCTCGCGCTAGCTTGTGTCACCCCGGCTGGGGTGCCCGCTCTGCCACTCATGAGCGTTGAAGATAATCGCTCCGACATGGGCACACAAGTCGCCGCCGAGGAAGCAGGGACGAACTGGGCCCGCGCTGGGTGGCCATACGGTTTCGAATTAGCAAAGTCAAAATCCTACCCTTTTGCAGCATTTTCTCCAAAAATCTGTATCCGTCTGCTCTTTTTTCGGCTCCAATGGCAGGGCAGCAACCTCCGGGGAGCTTCAGTGATGGCACATGAACGACTGGATCTCGTCGTCCGGCACCTACGCGAACTTGTGGAGACGCCCGGTGACGACGAGCACAGCGATCGAGAACTGCTCAAGCTATTTACGCAACAGCATGACGAATACGCCTTCACGCGCCTAGTTCAAAGACACGGCCCCTTGGTCTTGAGCGTATGCCGGCGGGTATTGCACGACGTGCACGATGCAGAGGACGCATTCCAGGCTACGTTCATGGTTCTGGCCCAGAAGGCCAACTCGATCCGCCAGCCGGAATTGATCGTTGGTTGGTTGCATCGCGTCGCCCACCACGTGGCCGTACGGGCCTTGGCTCAGATTGCCCGACGACGCGAGCAGGAAAGAGAGGCCAAAATCATGGAGCGGCACGAGCCGAGTACTGAACTGGCATGGCGAGAGATTGGCAGGTTGCTCAATGAAGAGATACAGCGCTTGTCCGAGCGATATAAGGCCGTCGTGCTCCTTTGCTATTTGGAAGGGAAATCGCATTCCCAGGCTGCCCTGCACCTCGGTTGGCCAATCGGCACAGTGAAAGGACGGCTGGCCCGGGCGCGCGACTTGTTGAGGACGCGGCTAGCCCGTCGGGGAATCAGTCTTTCGTTGACGGCGCTGACGGCAGGATTGGCCGAGGAAGTGGCGTTTGCGAGCGTGCCACCCGCGCTCATGACGACAACGGTCCATATTGCCATCAAGTTCACGGCAACGGGGGCAGCCAAGATCTCTGCCAGAGCAGCGTCGCTAGCAGAAGCGGTCCTGAAAGCGATGGCAGCCGCCCAGTTCAAGGTTGGAATTCTCGTGGCGCTGACCTTCGTTGTCCTCTCGGTCGGGTTGGGCCTGGTTGGACACCATGTCATGCTCGCTCAATCCACCAACTCCGAAGCAGAAAACAACTCGGGTTTGACCGGCGCTTTAGCAGAGCCGCCGAGGGCGGCAAATAGTAAGCAGGTTCGCAATGACCGGCTCGGGGACCTATTGCCACCTGGCGTGCTGGCCCGCCTGGGGACCGTCCGGTTGCGGCAACAGGGCCCGTTGAACGTCCTTGCGTTTACTCCGGACGGCCGGACCCTCGCCTCCGCCGGTTGGACGCGGACCGTCCAGCTTTGGGACGCGGCCACAGGCAAAGAAATTCGCTCATTAGCTATCCCTCAACTCGATCCTAAAGGTCCGCCAACCTCCGCTTCGTCTATGGCCCTCTCTGGAGATGGCAAGTTGCTGGCTGTGGGTGTCTTCGATGGCCTAATCCACGTCTGGGACACGGGTACAGGCAAGCACCTGCGTGAATGGCGCGGCCACGCGAAAACCGTCCAGTCGCTTGCATTCGCGCCGGACAGCAGGACGCTGGGTTCGGGCGGCGGTGAGTTCGACAAGTCTGGCGAGGTGGTTCTGTGGGAGGCAATGAGCGGCACAGAACTGCACCGTCTCGCAGGCCACAAGGACGTCGTCAACGCACTAGCGTTCTCACCGGATGGGAGGTTCCTGGCGACGGCGGGTCGCGATAAAACGATCCACCTTTGGGAGCCGGCTCATGGAACCCTGGCGCGGGTCATCCGCTATCCCGAGCGCGTGGGCGGTTTGTATCAGGAGATTCTCGCGTTGGCCTTTGCGCCCGATAGCACTGTGCTGGCCAGCGCCGGCCGGGACAAGGTCATTCATGTTTGGGATGCTGTTGGAGGCAAGCCGCTCCGTCAGCTGACTGGGCACCAGGGAGAGGTTAGGACGCTTACGTTCGCGCCGCGCGATCGGCTCCTCGCCTCCGGCGGTGCCGACGGCACCGCACGCCTCTGGGACTGCGATGGCGGGCGGCAGCTCCGCATCCTCCGCGGCCGTGAAGCCGACGCGACACATCAGGAGGTTCGCTCCATCGCCTTTGCCCCCGACATGCAGACAGTTGCCTGCGGACTGCAGAGTGGCGTCATCGCCTTACACCGCCTTTCCACCGGCGAAAACGTGTACGCCGATCGCGGCCACGAGGACTTGGTCATGGCCGTGTCCGTATCGCCGGACGGCGCCACCGTGGCCACCGGGGGCGGCGAGGGCATAGTGCGACTCTGGGACCGAACGAGCGCCAAGGAAATTCGCCAACTCGACGCGGAGGACAGCAACGGCATCCGTAGCCTCTCCTGGTCCCCGGACGGTAAGCAATTGGCTGCGGCGACCGGCTTGCTGAAAGTCGTGGTCTGGGAAGCGGCGACCGGCCGGACTCTGCATCGCCTGCCGGGTCGGTGCGTCGCTTTCTCTCCGGATGGCAAGTTGCTGGCAATCGGCGATGTGGCGGTCGAATCCGGCGTCGGACGAGGAATTGAGGTGCGCAGCGTAGCCACGGGCCTGCGCACCGGCAACGTATTTGGCGCGGGCTACGCAATCGGCTGCATCGCCTGGTCGCCGGACGGAAAACTGATCGCAACAGGAAATTGGAACCCTCACCAGAGAATGATGCTCAAGCCCGGCGGCCCCGAGCCGAGCGCGGAAGCAAACCTCATCCACCTTTGGGAGGTCGCGAGCGGCCGGGAGTGCCGCCAATTCGGTGGTCTAGAGGACAACATCCACGCCCTGGCCTTTTCCCCAGACAGCAAATCCATGGTGTCCGTTCCGCAGCGCGGCCGGCCATGGAAAGGAATTCCACCGCCCGCGCGCTTGTGGGAGGTTGCAACCGGCAAGGAGCGCGCAAGGTTCACGGATCATGCTGGCAACATCGAGGCTGTAGCCTTCTCTCCGGACGGCAGCGTCTTGGCCACGGGAAGTATCGATACGACGGTCGGCCTCTGGGACCTGGCAACGGGCAAAGCGCTGTGGCATTGTTTTGGCCATCTGGGTCCGGTCTATGCAGTTGCTTTTGTGCCGCACGGCAGCAGTGTGGTTTCGGGAAGCATGGATACAACGGCACTGATTTGGGATCTTTCCCGCCTGCGCGCACAACAACGGGCTATTTCCTCCACGCTGCCATCTCAAGGGCTCCCCCAGGCATGGGCGACGCTGGCTGGTGATGAAGCGGCTGCAGCCTATCGAGCCATCTGGCATTTGCGCGGCTGCACGCAAGAAGCTGTGTCATTTCTCGGTGCGCGCATGCGCCCGGCTGAACCTACGGACGAGCGCCGGTTGGCGCAATTGCTGGCTGACCTGGATAGCAGCATGTTCACGACCCGGGAGCGCGCCGAGCAGCAACTGGGACGCATGGGCGAGGAGGCCGTTCCAGCATTGCGCGCTGCGCTTTCCGGAAAGCAGTCTGCAGAGGCCCGCCGTCGCATGGAACACGCGCTGGAGGTTGCGCGCAACGCTTCTTTGCCCCCGGACACACTTCGGAGTGTGCGAGCGCTAGAGGTATTGGAATGGGCCGCTACGGTGGAAGCCAAGGCAGTCCTGGAAAAGATAGCACTTGGTACGCCGGAAGCGCGACTGACGCAAGAGGCAAAGGCATCTCTGAAGCGACTGGCCGATCGCTCGGCCGGGAGGCATTGAAAAACTCGGTCGGTGCCGCAACGTCGTCAAGGCGGTCTGCCAGTATCCCAGCGGACGCGGCTGGAACACTTGTGCCAATGATGGTTTTTCCGGGTCCGAAAGTTGGCCGAGCCTCGGGCTGCTTTTCCGGCGTGCTGGTTCAGCCCGCAATAGCCATGCGACTTTGTACCGGATTCCCTCGGCGGGGCGGCGGCAATGCCTTTTGAACGCTTTGGGTCTCTTACCAGTCGACTACCGAACCGTCGTCCCGGTCGTAAAGCTCTCGGTTCTTCCAATCGTGGCCGATTTTCCCCGCCAGAGCGTTCTCGTCCAGCTCAATGCCGAGACCAGGAGTTGTGGGCACGTCGATGTGACCGTCACGTAGCGTGAACGGCCTCTTCAAATAGCCTTCGCCGAGCGTGACCTGTTCCTGGCAGAGGAAGTTCGGGATCGACGCCGCCATCTGCACGCCTGCGGCGAGCGAGATCGGACCCAGGGGATTGTGCGGCGCGATCGTCGCGTAGTACGCCTCGGCCATGCCGGCGATGAGACGTACCTCAGTGATGCCGCCGGCGTGGCATAAATCGGGCTGCAGGATTGTTGCGGCCTTTTTCTCCAAGACTTCACGGAAGCCCCACTTGGTGAAGACGCGCTCGCCCGTGGCAATTGGCAAGTGGGTGCCGCGAGCAATCTCGGCCATGATCTCGTGATTCTGGCAATTTATCGGTTCCTCAATGAACATGGGGGAGTGCGGCTCCAGGGCTTTGATGAGCACCTTGGCAAGCGCGGGGCTGATCGCGCCGTGAAAGTCGATAGCGATGTCAACATCGTCCCCCGCGGCCTGGCGCAGCTCGGCGAACCTCTCGGCGGCATAGTGCACCTCGCTGGGCGTCTCCAGGTAACGAGACGGCCGCCGCTTGGCTGGGCCGGTCTTGAAGGTGGTGAAGCCGGCCCCCTTCAGTTCTTTGATCCGCTGGGGCGTATGAGCATGTGCATAGACACGCACCCGGTTCCGTGTTGGGCCGCCGAGCAATTCATAAACTGGCACACCGAGCGCCTTCCCTTTGATGTCCCAAAGCGCCATGTCGATGCCACTGAGCGCACTCGTGAGAATCGGGCCACCGCGGTAGAAGGCGTGGCGATAGATGGCCTGCCAATGATGAACCACTTGCCTGGGATCTTTGCCGATCAGGTACGGCTCGATCTCCTTGACCGCTTGCGCGCAGGTTTGCGCCCGGCCTTCAAGAATTGGCTCGCCGAGGCCGACAATGCCGGCGTTGGTGTGTACCTTCAGGAAGAGCCAGCGCGGTTTCACCAGGAACGTCTCGAGCCTGGTAATTTTGAGCGGATCTTTGGCGGCACTCGGCGGCGCATCGTTCGCGCTGCCTGCGGTGCGCGCAACAGCGCTGCCAGCTACGCAGGCAAATGCACTCGCAAGCAACGAGCGGCGACTCATGGAAGCGTGGCATACCGGGATTGGCGTAGTCATGGGATTACCTCGGAAGCCGAACATGAGGGATTAAACAGCGCACAAGGTATGTCTTAGAAAAAGTGACCCGCTGAGGGGCCCGTAGGTGCGCGAAATTGGCCGCCTCCGGGCCTTTCTCACGCTGCACCGTACGCCGACTAGCAGCTCTTGCTTCCGGCACACTCGGTTGACGATAATCATAAGCAGCCAAATCGCAGTCTCTCGGGGAGGACCGGCTCGTGCTCGTCTTCACTGATGGTCCCTTTGCTGGCGCCAGTTACACACGGCGACAGCTTCTGCAGGTAGGCGGCCTGGCCAGTGCGGGTTTGCTGCTGCCATCGCTGCTGAATCGCTCGTCCGGCTCAACGGCGCCATCCAGCTTCGGCAGGGCAAAATCGTGTGTCGTCGTTTTTCTATTCGGCGGTCCAAGCCAGCTTGATACCTTCGACATGAAACCGGACGCACCGCCAGAATTTCGAGGCGAATTCCGCCCCATCGCCACGAATGTTCCGGGTATCCAGATCTGCGAGCATCTGCCGCGTCTTTCTCGCCAGGCAGATAGATTTTGTCTCGTCCGCAGCATGAATCATCCGCACCCGCGCCACGGCTGGGGGCTGTATTACATGTTGACCGGCCGGCCGCACAACCGGCCGGACCTGGACGCCCCGCCTTCGTTGGACGACCATCCTGGCTTGGGCGCCCTAATCACGAAGCTGGGCCAGCCACGGCCTGGCCTGCCACCAGCAATCACGCTGCCGCGCTGGAACCGCTTTCTCGATCTCCCTAACGACTACGCGGGTGAGAAGGCCGGTTTTCTGGGGAGTGGTTACGATCCGTGGCTCGTCAAGGCAAGAAAAAACGGGCAGAGCTTCTCACTGGCGGAATTGACACTGCCAATCGACGTGCCGCCCGGACGGCTTGCTGAGCGCCGACAGCTATTGGCCGCCGTCGATTGCCAAATTGGACAATGGGGAGAAATCAGCGCCGCCCACGATACGATGAATGCGCGCGCCTATGATCTCCTGAGTTCGCCGGCTGTCCGCAGGGCTTTCGACCTGGAGCGAGAGAGTGAGCGCATCCGTGAAGGTTATGGCCGGCATCCGCTGGGGCAAGCTCTCTTGCTGGCGCGCCGGCTGGTTGAGGCCGGCACAGCCCTGATTCAGGTGAATTGGCACAACGATGGCAGCGACGTGAAATCGCCCTTCTGGGATACGCACAAAGACAATTTCAATCGGCTCAAGCGCGATCTGTTGCCGCCACTGGACGTGGGGCTATCCGCATTCCTTGAAGACCTGAAGGCGCACGGGCTGTTGGACACGACGTTGGTGCTCGTCTTCGGAGAATTCGGCCGAACTCCGCGTATCGGTCAGGTAGTCATGAACGCCGCCACGGACAAGGCTGGCCGGGATCATTGGCCGCATGCCTACACCGTGCTTGCCGCGGGGGGCGGTGTCCGCGGCGGCCAGGTCCATGGCGTCAGCGATAAGCGCGCCGCCTACGTGCGCGATGCCCCTGTCTCGCCGCCCGATCTTCAGGCGACGATCCTGCACGCCCTAGGAATCTCACCGGCCTCAATAATCACTGATAGGCAGGGTCGACCGCATGCGGCCAGCGTGGGGATGGCTGTTACGAGTCTCTTTTAGCCGTGCCTGGAGAAGTGGAAAGCGAACCTTTTTTGAAAGGGCCACCGATCCGCTCATTGCCTGGCTGCCCCTGGGAAATCAAGCTGCTCGAATGGAAAATTGAGCGCCTTCGCGCGAGCCCGCAATGACCGACTCATCAGGTTCCCCAGCCAAAATCCAATTCCCGAAGACCGGTTCCAGGTCGTCCGCTATGAAGCTTCTGAAACCTACGTAGAATACCAAACGCGTGTCCTAACTAAATCCTGAGGCGCGCATTCGGGGTGGCGCGGGAACAAAGACGATCCAGTCAGTAAGGAGACAGGGATGAAAACTTTCCTCCTCAGCACGACTCTCCTTGTCGCCGGCGGCGTTCTTTATGGCTTTGAACCACGTCCGACCGAGCAGGCGTTGGTCAAGCGGGCGGCGGTCATCAAGCCGGCGCCGGAAGAACTGCGCTGGCAACAGATCCCGTGGCTCACGGACCTAGCGGAAGGCCAGCAGTTGGCCAAGGCCGAGCGGCGGCCGATCTTTCTCTGGGTTACCGGCGACGACCCGCTAGAACGGTGCTGAGGCTACGCGGCCGGGCTCCGGGCGGGCCCGTTATCCGACCAGGCGGTCATTCGCCGAGTCACAACCAACTTCGTGCCAGTCGCAGTGAATCTCTACAAGGTGCGGCAGGCCAAAGATCCCGGCGGCGAGCTATTCCGCTCCGTCCAGCGGCAGAAGGACCAGTATCAGGGCATCTGGATCGTCTCGCCGCAGGGCAAAGTGCTTGCGGGCCATCACACTATCAAGAGCCACGAGACCTGGAGCCAGGAGGTGATCGAGACAGTGGACGCGGGAGTCAAGGCATTCGGCCCGGTGCTGCCGCGCTCGGCAAATCCGGCGAACCCGCTACCAGATCGCGGCCATGGCGTGCAGACCGATGGTAGCGTGTGCTTGGCGATCTATGCCCGGCAAATGCTGGGCGGGGGACGGGAAAATGCTCCGGCCGACGTAGCCACTTCGCGCCTCTGGCTGTGGGACGGAACGCTGCGGCCAGATGGCCCGGCGGTGATCGATAGTCTCACGCTCACCGCCAAGGAATGGGCGGCGCTGGCGCCCCCCAAAACCGAGGTGGGAACGACCTGGACCGTGCCCGAAGCGGTCGCGCGCCAGTTCTGTCGCGTGCTCGTTCCCAGCAGCGACCAGAGCTCCATGCCGCGGCCCAAGGACGCGAAACTCGCCGCGCTAACGGGACGCGTCGAATCCGTGGACAATGGGTTGGCGCGGATTCTTCTCGCCGGCGGGTGGGAGGCGGTGCATTTGCAGGAGGGCGACGCGAAGCGGCCGATGGGCGGAGAGGCGACAGCGAGAGGGATTGCCGTCTTCGATCTCAAGCGCCGGGCAATGCAGTCGGTGCTGCTCGTCTTCAGCGGCACTTACGGCCGCCCGAAAGACGAAACGGTATGCGCAACTGGCGCCGTCGTGGAATGGCACCACCAGCGCTCAGCCCGGTGAGCCAGAGGCCTCGCGTTGAGCCTGGTGGGGTTCGGTCACGAAGTTCATACAGCAACGCAAGTCGACCCGACGATGATAGGCAGCGGTGCTGCTCGCCCATGTCCTAAGCTCACGAGGTATGCAATGAACAATGACGGAGTGGTATCATCGCCTAGCCGGCGCTCGTTTCTCAGGCAAATAGCCGGCGCCACGACTGCCGCCATATCCGGCGCGGTGCTGTCTTCCCAAACCATCTTGGGCGCGAATGACAGGGTGCGGCTCGGTTTGATTGGGGCCGGCTCGCGCGGCACCGAAATACTCAAAGCCGCTCTCCGGTGCGCCAATACCGAGGGTGTGGCTGCCGCCGATGTCTACACGCACCGCCTCGATGCCATCAAGCGTGTGGCTCCTCAGCTCAAGATTCATACCGACTTTCGCCGTCTGCTGGATGACAAAAGCATTGACGCCGTGCTTATCGCCACACCGCAGCACCAGCACGCGCTGAACTTTGTTCCTGCGATTCAGGCCGGTAAGGATGTCTATCAAGAGAAGACAATGGCCTTCAGTCCGGACCATGCCAAGAGGATGCGTCAAGCCTTTGTGAAGTCTGGCCGAGTCTTCAGATCGGTATCCAGTCGACGAGCGGGCCGGGCTTCTCCCACGCCAAGCGGCTGGCCACACCTGAGCACATGGGCGTGATCACGCTGATCCACACGCATCATTATCGCAATGCGCCTTATGGCGGCTGGATGCGGCGCATTCCACCCGATTGCGATTCGCAGCATGTGGATTGGCCTGCATTTCAGGGTGAGGCTGAGCGGCACGCGTTTAACAGCGACCGGGTTATCAACTGGCGGTTTTATTGGGATTATTCGGGTGGCAATGTATTCGAGAACATGGTGCACCAGGTGGGTTTCTGGTACAAGGTGCTCGACTTGCAGATTCCGCTGAGCGTGACCATGACCGGCGTCAACTTCCTCTCTCCAAAGATGGAGCCGCCGGACACCATGGACGTCTCCATGCAACTGGATAATTTGCTCTTCACCTGGAACTCGGCCTTTGGCAATCGCCATTATGGCGAGACCGATGACGTGGTCGGCGGCAACCGGGGGACACTGTTACGCGATAAGACCGGACGAGTCGGTTACGTGTCTGAGCAGAAGGGAAAACCGAGTTCCGGGGAGGCAGCAAGCTCTCTTTCTCCGGGCCCGGAGACGGCAACCGATGCAGAAGAAACCCAGGCCCATCTGCAAAACTTTGTGAACTGCATTCGCAGCCGCAACCAACCCAATTGCCCCTTTGAAATCGGTTTTCGATCTGCGATTGCCTGTCAGCTGGCGATTGCTTCTTGCCGACAAGGCCGTCCGGTTCGATGGGATACCAGACGAGAAGAAATCATTTAGCTCGATCCGGGCGGTGCCGGAGGTACGGAGTGGGCCGATATTCAGGCAAATCGCCTCGCCACCCGGACGCGGCCTGCCGCAGATCTTGTGGAAAGTCGACATGATCAAGGAGTTTGGCATCGTCCCGCTGTGCGTGCCGATGGGGGTGGGCCAGTGAGCTGAGCAAAAGCGTCTTTTCGATGGGTGGGCAGCATCCATTGCACACCCAGGGGGGAAATCGTGACGCTGCACGCGCGACCTTTACACGACGGTGTTTACACATAAACTCACCTTTTCCGCCCTTGCCCAGCGACATCATGATAACCGAGAAGACTTGCCCTTCCTGTGGGAAGACGTTGTCTGTAGCGGCCTTCAACGGCTCGGCGAAGACACCTGACGGGATGGCGCGCACATGCCGGGCATGCATCAACATGCGCCGGCGGCAGCGGTCACGCTCAGCCCCAAGAGGCCCGCGGAGCATCGGAGCAACGTTGGCGGCGGCGCTTCGTGAAGGCGACATCAAGATCGTAAGCAAGCTGCTGCGTGCCGGATTGAAGTCCCACTGGTGTTGGGTATGCGAGAGCATGCGGGGAGGGCACCTGACCCTCGCGGAGATGCTCCTGGAATCTGGCGTTGAGAAAAATGTTTATACGTTGGCAGCCACGGGCGATGCGGCGAGCCTGGAACGCCGGCTTCATCGTGTACGGGCTGATGCCCGCCTCACCGTCAGCATGGAGCCGGCTAGCGAAGGCGTGACGCCATTGCACGTCGCGTGTGCATCGGACTGGACGGCTCATGGAGAAGATCACATGGCAACTCAAGTGCGAGTAGCCCAAATACTCAAGCAGCACGGCGCGAAGGTGAACGTGCCCACGCCCTATCGTGGGATCTTCGATGCGACACCCCTGTTCTGCGCCTGCTGGACTTCCAGGAACCTTGCGCTCGTCCGCTGGCTGCTCGACCATGGCGCGGTTCCCTGCGGTGGGGAACTCATGGTGACGCTCGGCCATTTTCAGCGTCACGGCAAGGAAGCATACGACATCGCCGAATACTTCCTGACATTGGGCCATTCGGT
Source organism: Gemmataceae bacterium (assembly GCA_035939715.1). Taxonomy (GTDB): domain Bacteria; phylum Planctomycetota; class Planctomycetia; order Gemmatales; family Gemmataceae; genus DASZFN01. Next base: position 11,410 of record DASZFN010000581.1, read on the forward strand.
GGACGGCGAACCGGGTGGTCGAACCCCGTTGCAAGCGTTTGCATTTCAGGGAACACACCGCACGGTTGCTTGGCTGATCGCGCATGGCGCGGATGTCAATGCACGCGGCCCAGGCGGTCGAAGGGCGGTGCATTTCGCGGCCCAGAGGAACACTGGACCGAAGACATTGGCATTACTAGTTGACAGTGGAGCCGACCTAATGGCCTTGGATAACGATGGCCAAACGCCATTGGATATCGCCAAACATAACAGGAAGGATCGCCTTGTTGAGTGGATTTCAACACGGATTCGAGCAAACCGTGGGTGATTTGCTGGTAGCCGTGCGGCCCGGTTATTCCGCGTGCAGGCTCGAAGTAAGATGGCGGTGAATGTCAGGTTTTTGCCTTTCGATCTTTGCTTGTCGACCGTCTTGTAATCCTGGCCTTTGCCTTCTTGCAGGCCAAAATCCACGCCAGGGGGTGGTTTCTCCAGGACGATGCGGAGGCGAAGTTCACCCTCGATGACTTCCGGCGGCAACTCGACCAGTTCCAGAAAATGGGCAAGAAGGATCTGCCCGGCCGCATGCCGTTGCCGGACGCAGACGCTGTGATAATCCCCTGGGGCGGCGGCGGGCTGACCTGCGGCATCGCCGCGGCGCTGCGCGCCAAGAAGTCCAACTGCCGAATTTATGCGGCTGAAGTTGCAACCGCCGCTCCCCTGTCCGCGTCCCTGGCGGCCGGCGCTGTGCAGGTGGTGGACTATCAACCATCATTCGTGGACGGCATCGGCAGCAAGACCGTCTTCCCGCAGATGCTTGAGCGCGCCCGCCGCCTGATCGACGGCGCCCTAGTGGCCAGCCTGGCGGAAGTAGCGGCAGCCATGCGCTTGCTGGCCGAGCGCAACCACACGATCGCCGAAGGCGCCGGCGCTTGCCCGGTGGCGTGTGCTCTGGCTGGCCAAGCAGGCAGCGGCAAGATTGCGTGTGTGGTTTCGGGAGGGAATATCGACTTGAAAAAACTGTGCGCGGTCTTGAGCCAGCAGGTTAGCTGACATAACGGTCGCCGAGAACGCCACCCGATCAAGATTTTGTAGCGAGTCGTCCAACCAGGGGATACCATTCCTGATGGCGTCCAGTCCTGGCTCGCTTGGCGCTGCGCTTGGAGAAGCTGTTAGCCACAAGGGTGGTCAAGGACTTTCGGACCTTGGCGCGGCTGGGACGCGTCAGCCCCGCCCGGATCAGTCAGATCATGAGTCTGTTGCATCTGGCGAGACGCCGCAGCCTGCTTAAGCATTTGGTGGGATTTCGTATCAAATTCTCGGGGTGCGAGGCGGACGCTAAAAACCTCCAACGACGACGCCGGACGTATCGAGGGGAGAATCTCTTTGAGACGAGATTTCATTTCGCTCGTCACTGAAGGCACGTCGCCCGCTACGAACACCTGCGGTTCTTTGGGACGAAGCGGAATCTCCTCCCGCCCGCGAACGTTTGAAACCTGCATCGCAACGGGGCACCTGCCAGCAAAACCAACTACCGAAAACGTGAGAGCGCGATTATCACGCACACTTTTCGGCAGCCATCGGTTAGCCTCAAGCAGCCGTTTCGGGAGTTCGTCAAAGGGCGCGTCGAGACTAATAATGGCGGCAGTGAACGCGGAAGCGGCGGTACGTTCGCAGAACCAAACCATTAGCAAGGAGTGTATCACGGCTTGTCTATTCCCAACCGGGAAGGGTGGGGCTTTCTGCCACGGCATTCCGGACACGATAGACGGGCTGCCAGGATTCGTAAGACGATACCTCCTCGCGCATGGCATCAAGGGTTTCACCCGAAAGATTGGGGACGACGGGAAGCCCGTAGGAATCGGATGGCGACAAGCCGGATGGGGAGTACGGCACGGCAAACAATGGTTCATTGGCATGGCGCACGAGTTGCGGGCCGGGGAGCCGATTCTCGATGGTTCCCGAGCCAAGGGCGCCGATGTTTGGTGGTTGGATAGCCGCTACGCTTCATCGCTCAGGCGCTCACGATGGTTTCGCTGGTTGGCCTGGTTGAGTCCATCAGCATGGTTCCAAAAGTCGGACGATACACGGCGAAGATAGTGCTGGGCGAGCGTCACGCAGAGAGCAGTGGTCCGGTTAGGAACCTTGCACGCGACCGACTGGCAGCGGCGTCGTCTGATCTCTCATCCAAACACCCTGTCTATCGCCTGCCGCTGCTGATCAGGGAGCAGGTGACGGTACCGGTCGGCAGCGCGTGTGCGCGGCTGCTCCATGAGCCCGGCCGGGCCCTCGCTATCGAACGTCAGTACTGGGCGAGCCGTCTGCTGATTGGCCGAATGTCGGCCGAGGCGGAAGAAG
>DASZFN010000582.1:0-4016 GCA_035939715.1 Gemmataceae bacterium
CAGGACTAGTCCTTTATTTCCAGCGGCTTGGGTCCAAGGGTTACGATCGTGAAATCCCGGGCCGGATAGCGATGCAGGTAAGCAACAATGCTCTCGGGGGAGAGGGCATTGATTGCCGACTGGATCTCGTCGAAGCTGCGCACGCGGCCCAGGTAATACCAGTCCGAGGCCAGGGATCCGGCCCGGGACGACGTGGACTCTTCCTGCATGATGAGCGACGACTTCAAGCCCGCCTGCACGCGCTCGACCTCTTCCTGTTCGACGCCTTCCTGCAGGCGTTTCAGCTCGGCGAGCGTGACATCCAGTGTCTCCTGAGCGCGTTCGTTGGTGGTGCCGGCGTAGCAAAGAATGCTGGCGCGGTCCTTGAAGGTCTGATAATTGGCGAAAACGGCGTAACACAGACCGCGTTTCTCACGTACCTCGGTGAACAGCCGCGCGCTCATGCCGCCGCTGAGGACATTGACGGCGCCCATGGCCGCATAGTAGTCGGGCTGGCCGATGGGCACGCTGGCATAGGCCAGGGCGATCTGGGTTTGCGTGGTTTCCTTCTCGATATGAGAGCGCTTGCCGGGTTGGGTGCCGAGGCGCAGGGGAAGTTCCTGGCCCGGTTCCCAGTCCGCGAACAGGCGTTCCACCTGTTCGCGCAGGGGCTTCCAGTCGATGTTGCCGGCCACCGAAAGAATCGTCCCGCGCGGCTGAAACAAGCGTCGGTAATGGGCGCGGACCAGCTTCGCTGACAAACTTTCGATGCCTTCCGGCGTGCCGCGGCGGTCGTGTCCGAGGGGAGACGGGTAATGCAGTTTGCGCAGTTCGATCAGCACCTTTTGCCGCGGCTCATCCTCCAGGCTCTGCAAATCCTGCAGGGCCAGCGCTTGAACGGCTTCCATCTCTTCTTCGGGCAAATGCGGCCGGCGCAGGATGTCGGCATAGATCTCCAGCGCCGCGGGCAGGTTCCGCGCCAGCGTCGCTCCCCAGAAACGCATGTGCATGGAGCCGACGCTCTCATCGCGGTCCAGGCCAAGGTTGTCCAGCGCCAGCGACAGGGCGCGGCTATCGCGCTCGCCGGCCCCGCGCGTAATCAGATCCGACAGCACGGAGGCAATGCCGGCATGTTCAGGCGGATCGTAGACGCAGCCGGCCGGCACCATGACGTTGAGCGCCGCGGAGCGGACATGCTCCATGCGCTCGGCCAGCAGAGTCAGCCCGTTGGGGAAAGTATGATGAAAGACTTCCTGAGGCACGGAGAATCCTCATGGGTTGCCAGGTTGGTTCGTCATTGGGTCAATATAGCAGTCTCGACGGCCTTATAGAGCGTCTTGCGGCGCAAGAAGCCGAGCCGCCGATACAGACGGACGGCGCCGTCGTTCTGCGCGGTGACTTCCAGGTAGGCTCGTCCCAGGCCCCCGCGGCGGAAGCCGTGCAGCGCTTGCAAGATCAGGGCGCTGCCGAGGCCGCGTCCGCGATGGTCGGGTGTCACGCCGATATTCTGAATGGCGCCCAGGCCGCTCGATTCGCGCAGCCCCTGGATGCTGCCGCAGTAACCCGCAGGCGAGCCGATCAGCCAGGTGGCTTCCGACAGGAAGCGCCGTTTGTGGCGAATTTCATGCATCAGGTTGAGACACCCTTGCCGGCTTCCCAGGCTCGGGAACACGACGGCATCAATTTCTTCTTGAAAGCACGCACACAGCACGGCGGCGTGCCATTCAAGCAAGTTTTCCGCCCACGGCACCCAGAAGTATCCCGCCGGCAGCACCGGCAAGGGCGGCGCCTCGCACAGGCCGATCTCCATCTTGAAGCGCTTGAAGTAAGAAACCGGGCGGTTGGCTGTGAGCGAAAACATAACTTGGTCATTCGTCCCTGGTCAATCGTCATTCGCCGGCGCTCGGCGTCTGGACTCTACCCAGTGTACAATGATCCGAATATCTTTGCTACGGACCGCGGGCATGATCAATGACCAGGGAACCAAGGAGCATGGGCGATGTCCTCTCCCGGAACGTCCAATATTACCAGCGTGCTCAAGGAAACGCGGGTCTTTCCCCCGCCGCCAGCGTTTGCGGCCCGAGCGCACATCAAAAGCGTGGCCGAGTACGAGAAGCTCTGGCAACAGGCCAGAGATGATCCGCAGGGCTTCTGGAGCGAGCAGGCGGCGACCCTGGATTGGTTCAAACCCTGGGACCAGGTGCTCGTTTGGAATGAGCCGCACGCCCAGTGGTTCGTTGGTGGCAAGCTGAACATCAGCTACAACTGCCTCGACCGGCATCTCCAGGGACCGCGCAAGAACAAGGCGGCCATCATCTGGGAGGGGGAGCCGGGAGACAGCCGGGTGCTCCGTTATCAGGACTTGCACCGCGAGGTTTGCAAGTTCGCCAATGTGCTCAAGAAGCTCGGCATCAAGAGCGGGGACAGGATCACCATCTACATGCCCATGGTTCCGGAGCTGGCCATTGCCCTTCTGGCCTGTGCCCGCATCGGGGCGCCGCACAGCGTCATTTTCGGCGGTTTCAGTGCTGATGCCGTCGCCGACCGCAACAACGACGCGCAGGCCAGGCTGGTCATCACGGCGGACGGCGGCTGGCGGCGCGGCAAGGTCGTGCCGCTCAAGCACAACGTCGATGCCGCCCTCGAACGCTCGCGCACGGTCGAAAAGTGCATTGTCTTCAATCGCTGCAACCAGCCCGTGGACATGAAAGCGGGACGCGATTTCTGGTGGCACGACTTGATGGCAGACGCTTCTGCCGACTGCCAGGCCGAGCCGCTCGACAGCGAACATCCGCTCTTCCTCCTGTACACGAGCGGTTCGACCGGCAAACCCAAAGGCGTGCTGCACACCACCGCTGGGTATTTGCTTGGCGTTTCCTTGACGCACCGGTGGGTCTTCGATCTGCATGAAGAAGACACCTACTGGTGCACCGCCGACATCGGCTGGGTGACCGGGCACAGTTACATCGTTTACGGCCCGCTCTGCAACGGCGCCACCACCCTCATGTACGAAGGTGCTCCCAATTATCCGCGCGAGGACCGCTTCTGGTCGATCATCGAAAAATACCGCGTCAATACTTTTTACACGGCGCCGACCGCCATCCGCGCCTTCACCAAATGGGGGGACGACTGGCCGAAGAAGCACGATCTCTCCAGCCTGCGCCTGCTGGGCACGGTCGGCGAGCCGATCAATCCCGAGGCGTGGATGTGGTATCACACCGTGATCGGCAACAAGCGCTGTCCAATTGTCGATACCTGGTGGCAGACCGAGACGGGCATGATCATGATCGCGCCTCTGCCGGGCGCCATTCCCACCAAACCGGGCTCCTGTACCCGCCCTTTGCCGGGTGTTGTGCCCGAGGTGGTCGATAAACAGGGCCGGAGGCTCCCGGCCAACCAGGGCGGGCTGCTCGTCATCCGCCAGCCGTGGCCAGCGATGCTGCGGACGATCTATGGCGATGACGAGCGCTACCGCCAGCAGTACTGGAGCCATGTGCCGCACGCCTATTTCACGGCGGACGGCGCCCGCCAGGATGAGGACGGCTACTTCTGGATCATGGGCCGCGTGGACGATGTGCTCAACGTCGCCGGCCATCGGCTCAGCACCATGGAGATTGAGAGCGCCCTGGTCCATCATGAAGGTGTCGCCGAGGCCGCTGTCGTCGGCCGGCCTGATGAGATCAAGGGCGAAGGCATTGCCTGCTTCGTGACGCTGGTGAGCGGAACCCAGCCGTCTGAGGAGCTGAAGAAAGAACTGCGCGAGCACGTGGCCCGGCAAATCGGCGCCCTGGCCCGGCCGGACGACATTCGCTTTACCGAGGCGCTGCCGAAGACGCGCTCCGGCAAGATCATGCGCCGCCTGCTCCGCGACATCGCCGGCGGCAAGCAAACCAGCCAGGACACCACCACGCTCGAAGACTACAGCGTCCTGGCCAAGCTGCGCGAAGAAGAGGAAGCTTAAATGACCGTGCGGGATCATGCCGCACAGTAACCCGAAGCGCTAGGCGAGGGCGATCGCTGGCGCTTTTTTGAAGTGG
>DASZFN010000583.1:0-1850 GCA_035939715.1 Gemmataceae bacterium
ATGCCGGAACAAGATACGGTCCCCGTGGGAGCAATTCTCGATACCTGGTCAAAGGATCCATGGTCGAACGGCGTGCAGATTGACGACCGGGAAGACATGGAGAAACTTGCCATCCGCACCTGGAACAGCGAGTATGAAATCACCATTATTGAGGGACGCAGCGGGGAAATTCTGCTTCGCGGCGGGCAATTCTTCCCGGAGTTGACGCCTGCGCGGTTGACCGGGGCCACGCTCGGAGGCAGCTTCTGCAAGATGCGCGGCATCTACGTCGGCTTCCGAATGGAAATCAACGCCAATGGGCAGCGCTTCGTAACCACGCCGGTCGAGTCCATCGGCGTCGTACTCTGACTTTCGGTAGCACAGACTTCATTCCGCGGGGTTCCGTTCGGGGACTCGGGCCGACCGCGATAGCCAGGATTAGCGTTTTTGCCAAGATCAGGTGAGAATTCACAGACAGAAGTCTGTGCCACTGGTAGGTTAGTGCGCGAGGGACGTCTTCGTATACTTCTCCATCAAGAATTATACCATTACAGTCAAGTTTCGTGACATTCTGGATGAATTAGATTGAAACTGGCGCAAGCTTCAGCTTGTGGGTTTTGGTGCGTGCATGGACCAACCCCCACAAGCTGAAGCTTGCGCCAGTTAAAACTCTAGCTCAGAGTGGAGCTGCCCATGAGGTACCTGTCGAGCGCTACGGCGGCCTTGCGGCCTTCGGAGATGGCCCACACGACGAGCGACTGTCCGCGGCGCATATCGCCCGCAGCGAAGACTCCGGGGACCGAACTCATATAGTCCGCGCCAGTGGCAATGTTGCTGCGCGCGTCGAGATTCACGCCCAACTGTTCGATCATGCCCTGCTTCACGGGACCGGTAAAACCGAGCGCGAGCAGGACGAGGTCGGCCTCGATCACGGATTCCGTGCCGGGGATGGCCTCGAATTTGGGCGGCGGGCCGACGCGAATCGTGTGCAGCTGTTTCACGTTGCCGTTTTCGTCTCCTGTGAACTTCATCGTGTTGAGCGCCCAGTCGCGCTTACCGCCCTCTTCATGCGCGCTCTCGGTGCGCAACTGCAGCGGCCATAGCGGCCAGGGAGTGCTGGGCGAGCGCTCCAGAGGCGGCATGGGCATGATTTCAAACTGATGAATGGACTTGGCCTGATGGCGGTGGCAGGTGCCCAGGCAATCCGCGCCGGTGTCGCCGCCGCCGATGATCACGACGCGCTTGCCTGTGGCGCGAATCTGATCCGGGATCGTATCGCCGGCGACGACTTTGTTCTGCTGCGGCAGGAATTGCATCGCGAAATAAATGCCCTTGAGCTCACGCCCCGGCACATTGAGGTCGCGTGGGGCTTCCGCGCCGCCGGTCAGCACCACGGCGTCAAATTCCTTGCGCAAGTCTTGCGCGGGAATGCTGCCGCCCACGTGAGCGCTCGTTTGGAACCGGACTCCCTCGGCCATCATTTGTTCCAGGCGCCGGTCGAGCACTCGCTTTTCCAACTTGAAGTCGGGAATGCCGTAGCGCAGCAGGCCGCCGATGCGGTCGTTTTTTTCAAACACGGTGACGTCGTGCCCCGCGCGATTCAGTTGCTGCGCGGCGGCCAGGCCCGACGGGCCGGAGCCGACCACGGCGATTCGTTTCCCGGTGCGCGTCTCGGGAATCTCCGGCTGGATCCAGCCCTCTTCCCAGGCGCGGTCCACAATACTCTTTTCAATTAACTTAATAGTAACTGGCGGCTCGCTGATCCCCAGCACGCAGGCCGCTTCGCACGGCGCCGGGCAGATGCGCCCGGTAAACTCCGGAAAATTATTGGTGGAATGCAGGACGCGGATGGCGTCCTTCCAGCGGTCGCG
>DASZFN010000584.1:0-14000 GCA_035939715.1 Gemmataceae bacterium
TGACAGCGGCCCCCGGGATCACAATCACCAGGACGGAGCACCATGGATGTATTTTCATAAAGTGGCTCCTAAATCTGTGCGCGCGATTTGTGCTGTAAGGGCTCCACCGGGCTTGTCCCGGCTCACAATCGTCGCTCCACGGGGACAAGCCCCGTGGCGGCGATAACCTTCTCGATGGGACGGGTCTGGCTGCCAGTCACCAGTCCACGGGGGCAAGCCCCGTGGTGCTGGTTATGTTGCCGAATCGTGCACGGTCAGAGAACTTAACCAAGCCGCGCTTTTGCTTCCGCCAACCAGTCCACCAACCGTTGCAGGCCTTCCGGCATTTGGTCCTCACTTAGTTGCACCTGGTGCCTGCGGTCACCGGTGTCAACCGCTACGGTGTACTGAATGCGATCGGCGCCACGGGGCGGCGTGGGACTCTTCGGGGGCAGATTGAAGAAATCCGCGGCACCGATCAATTCTTGTAACTTCCGGGCATCGTCCGCCGGGAGCGCATCGGAATCCACGGTCACCGGGGGCAAGCGCAAGCCCGCGACGCCGCCGCTGCGTTTCACTTCGATTTTCATGGCACCTCCCTGGTTGGAATTCGCGTTCGAGATTCGTCAGGTCAAAAACCTGACCTACGGGGTCATGTTACGGCGAACGGCCTTGCAAGGAGGCGCCCCGCCCGCGGGCCTCAGCGCCGGCTCTTTGCCGGGGTGCGGCTGAATTCATCCGCAAGCCGTTTGGCAAGGTCCTCCCCGAATTTGCGTGCCGCGTCCTCGACGGCTTTCTTGAGCCTCCCTTCGAGCTGGCCTGTGCCGCCATTGGCGGCCGCACGGCTGACGGCGCGTCCGGCGGTGGAGACGGCGATCTCGATGCCGACCTGGGCCCAGGCGTCGTGAACCGCCTGCTGCTGGGCGCTGGCGGAGCCGTACAGCTCCCCGGCCACCTGGAACGTCATGTTGGCGGCCTCCTGGAAATCGGACTGTGCGTGGAGGCGGCGCAGCGCCGTGTACCAGATCTGGCCCGGGTCCTTCCAGGCATAGCCGCCGATCTTGGTGGCCGCCAGGTAGAAGGCGTGGTTAGGGATGCCGGAGTTCAGGTGCACGCCGCCATTGTCATCATCGGTCTGAACATAGTCGTTCATGTGGCCGGGCTGCGGATCCTTGCCGCCCAGGCGCGGGTCGTTGAAGGCGGTGCCGGGCGCCTTCATGGAGCGCAGGGCTTTGCCCTTGACGCCCGGCATGAACAGCCCCGCGCCGATGAGCCAGTCGGCCTGGGAGGCGTCCTGCTCCAGCATGTATTGTTTGACGAGCGAACCGAAGACGTCCGACATCGACTCGTTCAGGGCCCCGGGTTGATCCTGGTACTCCAGGCCGGCCTCGTTTTCCGTGACGCCATGCGTCAGCTCATGGCCAATGACGTCGATGGACTTCGTGAAGCGGTCGAAGACGACGCCGTCGCCGTCGCCGAAGACCATCTCCTTGCCGTCCCAGAAGGCGTTGTCGTAACGATTGCCGAAGTGCACGTAGCCGTCCAGGCGCATGCCATGGTTATCAATCGAATTGCGATTGAACTCATTGTGGTAGAGATCGTAGGTGGCGCCGAGACCTTCATAGGCTTCATTGACGGTCGGGTCGGAGGTCGCGGCGCCGTTTTCGTCGCGCACCAGCCTGCCGGCGGGGGGCTGGCGTTGCATATGGTTGGCGTCATAGATCGAGCGGTGTTTCACCCCCGTGGCGGTGGCCATGGCCGCGGCCATCGGGCCGAGGATCTCGCGCTGGCCGCGAAAGCGCGCGGACAGGAGCAAGGAGTGCATGGCCCACTCCCTGGTGTCCGGGTCGTCGGCCTGGGCCATGGCGATGAGAATGTGGGGCGGCACAATGCAGTGCAGCGGGTTGCGGCGAAGACTCATGGCATTCCTCCTATGATGGGTTTGGAAAGTTATTGTTCAACAAGGGAAATCGCGCCGATCACCGGCTTGGCATCGGCGGCCGGCTTGCCGGCGGGAATAATCGTGAGTGCGGGTTTCTCCTCGAGCAAGTTGCGGTCGTGCAGCGTTTTCGTCAACTTGGTGATGTCGAAGCGCACGAAGCGTTCGGCTTTTTTCGCCGCTGCCTTATGTTCGGCGTGTCCTGCGCCATGGCCGGCATGGAAGAAATTGACGACGCCGACGTGATGGGCTTTCAACATCTCTTTGGTCGGCTTGTCCGGCAGGTTGAGGTAGATGTCATAAAGCACGCCGGGCTGTACGTCGGCGCGCAAGTCCTTGATGACCAGAAAGAGCCGATGGCCGGCCGGCATGGCCTTGACCTGGGCGCGAAACGCCATGGGCTCTTCGCCTTCGCGCGCCGGCACCGGCTCAAGCGTCACCTTGACGGCTTCTTCCCCGAGCTTTACCGGAGAGGCTTTCAGCATGGCAACCTTCTTCTGGTTCTGGGCGGCGGCAAGGAGCGTATCGCGCGGAATTGGGCAATCGGGCACGGGTTCGAGCCGGTCGTAGACATAGCCGAGTTTGACCGTGTCCATGAAATTCGAGACGTTGTCGGTGATGCGGTTGCCGTTGGTATCCGCAAACACGAAGGGCTGCGAGAGCGTCGGATTGGTGCGGCCGCCGGCGTTCCAGCTCGCCCACAGGCGATCGATGTTGCAGTGGTGCAGCCAGAAGATGGGATCGCGGGCGGCATAAGGCACGAAACCCATGTTCTTGCTGTTGCCCACCAGGACATGGACGTTGCCGTGCAGTCCGGAGTCGAGGTCCATGCAGAAGCCCGAGTCCGCGCCCTGCGGCTGATAAAGACAGTCCGCAAGCGCGTCCAAACTGAGCGGATCGCCCACTGGGTCTCCCTGGATGGGCGTGCCGGCGTTCACGCCCGGCTTGCGATTGCTCACATAGAGCGACTTGAAAACCGGATCGCTGGGCTGCCGGAACTCCGGCGGCAGCACGCCCCGGATGACGGGATCCGCGGCGCTGTAATCCCAGTACGGCAGCGTGAAGTCGGCGTTGCCGCTGACGCTGCGGATTATCTTTTCAAAGAAGAAGAGGTACATGCGGTGCCAGGGGAAGAAAAAGTCTTCGTTTTCGGCGTGATTGGGATCGTGCGACTGGCAGGTGTCCCACATTTCGTTGGCCAGGTCGCGAGCCTGGCTGGCGCTGGGGTAGATGCGGTTGATCTCGTTGGTTTTCCACATCGGGTCAAAATTCGGCCCGGGGACCCAGTGTGTATACCATTGGAACACCCAGCCGGTGGGATCGCCCTCAGAGGCGTTTTTCATGAGGGCCACGGCCTGGGCGTAGGTCTTGAGCATGGTCTGGCCCTGGGCAGAGCGGGCGTCATAGCGCGTCACAGGCATGTCGGCTTGCGCTTGGGCGGTAGGTAACCAGGCGGCCAGGGGCAGAGCGGCAGCCCCGGCCACGAAGGAACGGCGCGTGATGCGGTGCATGGTTGTATCTCCCGGGGCGAGGTTACTTTCTCCGGATAGGCGGAAAATGGTAGGACGGATTGCCAATCCGTCCCACGGTAGCCCAATCACTAAAGCGGTTTCTTTTCTCCAGGTCCGTAGCCCTTGCCGGCGGGCGTACGAGATTTCATGACCCCAACGGCTATGGCGCTCAGGGCCAAGCCGATCAAGACGCCTATCAGCAGATCTTTCCAGCTAATGCTGCTCTTCTCGACGAACACGTCGCCGTGCCGGACAGCGGCCGGTTCCGACGCCGACGACGGACCACCGGGAACCGAACGGGCTAGCGTTTGTTCCGCTTTTTCATGATCGCCGCGCGTAACCGCAAACACGCGCTGGCCTTCTTTGGTGAACAACATGGGCCGGTTGGCAATGGCGGCCGACACCACGGCGCCCTGCGCGGCCTGGAAGCGTTGGATGCCTGCGGAAAGCTGCAGCGAATAGTCCACGGATTGATTCTGGCCGCCGGCGTCGAACGGATCGCCCGCCTTGATGTTGCGGAACCAGTTCAGGCGTGCGCTCTCGGATGCGTTGCTGGGGGGTGTCATGGCGGAGCCCTGCGGCACCTGCGCCGTGGAATGGCACGACAGGCACGACGACACCTTGTTATCGACCGGCCCGTTCAGCCGGCCAGCCCAGCCATAGTGCTGCATGAGCGAGCTGACGGCGGGGTTGAGATAGCTCTGCTGGAGAACGGTGCCGCCCATGACCATGGTGGGCGTGACGCCGGGATCATTGCCCCACATCAGGCCGACCGGGATCATGCGGTCGTACGGCGTGGCGCCGGTTGCGTTGCCGTTGTAGATGAAGGTGCCGAACACCCAGCCGGTGTTGCTATCGTTCCGCGCGTCGCGCACCGCGACGTCGATCTGCAGCAGGCGCAGAGTCGGCACGTTGCTGCCGTCGGGCAGGGCATCGCGATTGATATCGGCCTGCCAGGCCTTGGCGTTCGTGAGGAAAGGGACCTGCGTGGGGCCGGCCTGGTCGGTGGCTTCCGTGAACAGCAGCTTGACGCTCACGGCGCCGTCGGCAAAGCGGGCCGCACTCGGGTCGGGGGCGTTGGGGTCTTTCCAGACCTGGCCGATGGTGTAACCGCCGGACGGATTATAGATGCTGACGGCCCAGTTCTGCACCATGGCGGTCTGGTTGGGGTGCAGATCCTTGGCGGGCGTGTTGCGCTCGCGCGTCAGGCCGTGGATGAACTCGCGGCCGGAATCGGTGGCGTGCATCCAGGGGGCGTGGTACCAGTTGCGTTGCTGGTTTTTCTCGACCTGCCAATCGACGTTGGCATCGGTGTTGCCCTGGTAACAATACTGGAGCACACTCTGCACATATTCGAGGGGCTGCGTTTTGAAGTCAAATTGCTTCCACGGGTAGGTTTCCGCGGGCGGAGCGACGCTGGGATAGTCCTGGCGCAATTTGAAAACGGGTCCCGTCCAGCCTGCGGGGGGCGGATTGTGCGCGTCGGGAAATTGTGCCGAGCCCAGGCTGGGCCAGACAAAGCTGGTGAGAAGACCGGCCCAGGTGACGAGAAAACGGCTGAGGCGCATGCGTCTGCTCCTTTTCAAGGGCTTTTTCTCCGGTTCCGCCGCGGGCTACTGGTCCGCGATCACGTCCAGGATCATCACGGGGTGGATCTCCCAGACCGTGACCTCCTTGTTTGGTTCGTCGCCGCGGCGGTTGGGCGTACTGCTGCGATGCTGGCCGTCAAAGAACGCTTTCCCCTCCACGCGAATTACGGGTGTTTTCATAAGATTCAGCTTTTCGCCGTTGGTCGTCGTGAAGGGAAAGGTCCGGTTGCTCCAGCCGAAAACCGTGGTGCGCAGGTCGGACCAGGGCGACTCGCCGGGAGCCTGTTTCACGGGAATCTCCACGACGACATTGACTTGGCTGGGGCCGTCAACGTCGACCAGTTGAATGTGCAGATCGCCGTCCGGCTCGGCCTTCAGCAGAGTCACCTTGCCGGTGAGCTGGAACCATTCCTTCTCCCGTCCCGAACGCGGCGTTAGCGTGCCGATCTTGCCGCGCGGCTCCGGCCAGCCGGCGATGTCCGAGGGCTTTACCTTGTTGCTGTCCGGGATGACGTCCGGCGGGGCTTCGTGATCGGTTTTGACCGCCCAGCGGTAGACGGCGTGCTCCCCGTCGCATTGAGTCGGCGAGAGGAAAGTGACCGGGGGCTCCGGAGCGGCCGCAATCGCCAGAACGGCAACGGCGCATAGCGAGAAAAGCTTTGCCATAACCAATCGGTCTCCTTTTCAAGCAGCCCGTTGAAAAAGGTGTCTGGAACCTTCAACGCGCGCGAAAATCCGAAGATTTCTTCAACCCGCAAGGTTCCAGACACCTTTTTCAACGGGCTATCGATCGATCGCGATGCGAGTCGCAGAGGTCCTCATAGTGTTAGGCACCGAAACGCGGGAAATGTGACACCAAAAAATAGAAGTTTTTCAATTTTGTCAAAAATTCAGACGCCTGGAAAATACTTGACGGGGCGAAAATACCCGGTCATACTCGCTGGCTGGTGCTGTGTTCGGACGCCTTCACATTTCATCCGGGTCACCAGGATCGACCTCCGACGCGAACCAGGGCCGGCCAAGCTTCGGTGACAAAGGGCACGGAGAGATTGTCTCCTTGCCCTGCCAACGGGAGTCCCGACATGGAACGGGTGCCGCCCGAATTGCCGCGCATGAGCTTTGACGAGTTGCTGGAGAGCGCCCGCACCGGTAGCCGCGAAGCGCTCGGCCGGCTGCTGGAGATGTGCCGGGCGTGCTTGCAAGAGGCGGGCACTCCGCACGTCGATGCGCGGCTGAAAGCCAAGGATGCGCCTTCGGATCTGCTGCAGGATACTTTCCTGGAAGCCGTGCGTGATTTTGCTCAGTTTCGCGGCAAATCGCGCGAGGATTTGCTGGCCTGGATCTTCTGCATCCTGCAAAACAACCGCCGCAACGTGGAGCGCAACTACACGCGCACGAAACGCCAGGTGGCCGCCGAGCTTCGGCTGGACGACCCGCACGCCGTCGGCGACCTCAAGCAGCGCCTGTTGGCCCGGACGCGCAGCCCGAGCAGCGAAATTGCTCATCGCGAGGAAACCTCGTCTCTGCAGCACGCCGTGGACGATATGCCCGAATATCAGCGCACCATCATCCACATGCGCTCGCTGGAACACCGGTCGTTCGAGGACATCGCCGCGCATCTCCATTCCTCTCCGGAAGCGGTCCGGCAAATCTGGCATCGCGCCATCCGGCAGCTGGCGTGGGCGCTCAAACTCCGCCGCCATTGACAATTCTGCGGGGCGGACATTCCTGTCCGCCTGTAGTTTCGGCGGACAGGAATGTCCGCCCTACAACCCCGAGTCGAGTACTTACGCGCAGTTCGTAAAGTTCCAGACACCTTTTTCAACATCAACAGGCTGCTAAACGGCGGCCAGCGCCGCCGGCTCAGGCCGCCTGGTCGACGGCGGCACGGCGTC
Source organism: Gemmataceae bacterium (assembly GCA_035939715.1). GTDB lineage: Bacteria > Planctomycetota > Planctomycetia > Gemmatales > Gemmataceae > DASZFN01. The sequence goes on from DASZFN010000584.1 coordinate 6,914, forward strand.
CGGAGTCGCCTTCTTGAAAATGACATCCGGATTCACGGCTACTTCACGCCGCGCCAGGCAGGCGTCGCGCACCGCCAGCAAGAACCCCTCGATCGCCTTGGGCGGCGGCAACTCGTCCAAACGCAGCAATTCACGCCACTGTTCTTCGTCTTTGCCACAGATATCCACCAGGTGCAAACCGGCCAGGTACTCCGCCAGCGGATCGAGAGCGAAGCGGAGGCGCTCGCGGGCGGGACCCAGCGTGCGAATGACGCGCAGGCGCTCATCCAGATACTTGATGCGAATCTCGGCATCGTCGCCGCCCAGGGCTTTAATGGCCGTGGCCCGCCCCGTGCAAGACGGACGATAGGTTTCCTTCAAGCATTCCCAGGCCAGGATCTTCACATCCGGGTGCACCGTGCGGTCGTCAAGCCTGAGCTTGGCGGTCACGCTGCGGTTGATTTCATTCAAATAGCCGAGCATCAAATCGGGAATGTTGTCCGGCAAATCGTCCGCGCTCTGGGCGAGCCGGGAGCCGATCAGCAAGTCGGCATACATCTTGGCCAGCAACACGGTGATGTCGCGGTCGCCGACCATGAGCGACAGCCGGCGGCAAGCGTCAAAGTATTCGGCGTCGTCGAACAGCTCCCGTTTGCCGCGCCGCACCAGGTAGGCCTCCAGGAAGCTCGACAGGCGATTGCCGGTAACCCGCAGCGGCTTGATGAGCGTGCGCGGCACGCCGTCGAGTTCTTCCTCGCCGCGCGAGGTAACGACCAGGGCGCCGACGGGGAAATCGGGCTGTCCCGGCCGGATCTGTTCGCGCGTCTGCGGGCTCAGCTCCGAAAACCGATCGACGATAACCAGGATGCGCTGGCAGCGGAGCAGGCGCTCGAACAGCGCCGCGTCTATCTCCTCGGCCTCGTCGATGAGCGCCTGCAGTTGGCCCCGAATTACGATGCGAAGCGGGTCCTGACCGGCAGTCACGGGGTCCAGCTCATGCTCGAGCAGGACCGGCAGCATCAGATGGTCTAGCAGCCGCTCTGCAGGCTGCTCGGCCATGGCCCACTGCGCGATCTGACAGGCCAGGCTGGTTTTGCCGGAGCCCCCTTCGCCCCAGATCAGCAGACAGGTGCGGTTCTTCTTGAACGGCAAGGCGGCGGGCTCAAGGTTGGCTACGGTGTTGCCGTCCAGCACGACGGGGACCGGCACGTAGATATTGCGATCCCGGACCGTGTCGCGGCGCTGGAAATTAGCGCGGGCCGCCGCGATGTGCTGGTTGACCCACGCATCCAGCACACGGCGGCGGAAGTGAAAGAAAGAAAGCAGCAACACGTCGCGCACGGAAAGCTTCACGCCCCCCAGCCATTCCGGCAGGGCAAAGTCCGCGTAGGGCTGCAGCACAAAGTTGATGCGTAACAGCCAGAGCGGCCGCAGCCACAGCAACATGGACCAGGCGGCAAGCATAAGGACGGCGTAGAGCGTAATGCCCAGGGCCCAAAGGATGCGGTTGTCTTGCAGCAGGTTGGCCAGGCGCAGCAGCCGATTGTTCTTCAGCGCTTGCAGCACGTCGCGCACCGGCTTGACGGCTGCTTCCTCGAACTTGCTCGGCTCATCCGTCTTCTTGCTCTGCTCGTCCGCCTTCAGCAACGAAGTGGTTTTCGCAAAGCATTCCAGGCAGGCTTCCAGTTGCGTGATAATTTTGGGGTCTTTGCTATCCAGCAGGTAATCTGCGAGTTTGCCGAGGGCATAGCCCGCGGCCTTACGCAGGTCCTTGTCGCCGTCGTCAGCCGCTGCCAGGAGAGGAGGCAGCAGCTCCGCGGCGGCGGACTTGGGGAAGTAGCCAAGCGTGTCGGCTGCGGCTCTGCGCAGCTGGGGGTTCCTGTCCGTTTTCAGAGTTCGGACGAGCGGCTCCATGGCTGGAGAACCAATGGCGACCAGAGCACTGCGGGCCATCTTCGCTTCACGGCTGTCGCTGTCAGGCGCCAAAGCGCCGATGAGCGCGGGCACGGCGGCCGCGGCGTCGGGCCCGATGGCCCGCAGCGCCGCCGAGGCCCGCCAGCGGACGCGCTCTTCCTGGTCGCTCAGGGCAGTAATAAGCTCCGGCACGGCGTCCCGAGCCTTCTCTTTGAAGCCGGCCAGGGCCTCGGCGGCGCCGACCCGGCTGCGGCCCTTCGTCTCGGCCAGCGCCTTCCGCAAGGCAGGAACGGCGCGCGGGCCAATTTCGGCTATGGCACTCTTGGCTTCCTGCCGTTCATCGCGATCCTCGCTCCCCAGCTTCTTGATCCATTCACTGAGCGAAGCCCCGTGATAAACCGGCTCCGCCGGAACCTGGCCGAGCGCTGCCCCCGATAAGCCGGCCAGCAGCCCCGTCGCCAGGTAGAGGAATAAGGTGTGAAGCTTTTTCATCGTTGCCTCTCGCGAAGATGCGCAACCTGACCATAAAAAAGATCTGCCGCGGCAATGGCAGCGCGCCTGCGGAGCGCAGCAGTAGCATTTTGATTCGAGCCGGACGCGGGTCCACGCTCGTGACGGGAACGATAATCTTGCGCGAGCCCCTTATCCAGCAAAGAACGTACCAAGGATCAGGGCCGGTCCTTGAATCGTTTTAAGGCTGGCATTTGCTTGCAGTTAAGCGAATCGGAGCGATAGGGAGTGCTGTCTCAGGGATCTGCCGGGGCGCCTGAAATCTCGGTAGGGCGCCGGAATTTCCGGCATGCAACCAGTTGCCAAATTCGGTGTCAATGCGTTGCAGGCTGGCAATTGCGTTGTCCGGGCCGCACGTCACTTGCCAGGCCGCTCCTGAAGCTGTTTTTTAAGAGCCTGATTGTCCCCTTGAGAGGTCTGCCGGATTGCCCAGGGCGCTCTGGTCACACGAGAACATGAGAACCTGCCCCCTTCACGCTACCGGTTCCCTTCTTCTTCTGGCCCCGTTTATGGCTAAGGCCTGACTGGAAAGGACTTTGGACCGGTTTCACCTTCGCTCTCTCGCCATATCGCCTTTTCCGCCGCCCTATTTTCCCGGCGGCTCCCATACCGGATCAAATGCTCCTCCTTGCATGAGCATCTGCGTGGCCCGAACGAGCACGAGCAATAGCGGCCCGTCGCCGGCGTGTACCTGCAGGAGAGCGCCGGCTTGCCGCGCCGCGAGGGCGTACTCGCCCGCCTCCAGCGCTTCGAGGGCGGCCTGGGACAGCGCGAAAAAATTCTCCCGCTCCGGCCCGCTCGCCAGTTCAATCTCATGAAGGTCCACCGGCTCGGCAATATTTACGACGCGGGCCTTGCACACGCGCCGGACTACGAACCGGCGGTCGAGCCGGCGCCGGGTGGCCCCGGTGACTAGGAGCGGGCACTTCAGATATTTGGTTAGCCCCTGCACCCGGCTGGCCAGGTTAACGGTGTTGCCCAGGGCTCCGTACTTGAACTTGTGCCGGGATCCCGTGTTGCCCACCTGGGCCACTCCGGTGTTCAAGCCGATGCCGACACTCAATGGCTCACCCACTTCCGGCCGCCAGCGCTCGTCCAGCTCGCGCACGGCCGCCTGCATGGCCAGGGCGGCAGACACGGCACGCAGCGCGTGATCCGCCTGAGGTCGGGGCGCGCCCCACATGCCGATCAACTCGTCGCCGATCGTATCGACCAGGACTCCCTCCTGTTCCAGGACGCGTTCGGACAGGGCGCCCATGACGTCGCCGATCCAGTGCATGGTCGCGCGCGGGCCGAGTCGTTCACTGATCCGGCTGAAGCCGCGGATATCGCAGAAGAGCAGCGTGACTTCGACTTCGCGCCCCTCCAGTAGATCCGGCTGCTGGCGCAGCTGTTCCGCAAGCTGTGGCGTGAAGAACTGCTCAAACTGGACCCGTGCCTTGAGTGCGGCGAGCTGCTGCTCCTGTCGCGCTAGTCCGGCTGCGAGGCCGCAGGCCAGCACCTCAACCAGGGCTGCCTGCAGTTTCACGGTCTCCCGGGACGCGCGCTCCGCAGTGCGGCATTCGCCGTACAAGGCGCCAATCACTTGTCCCTGGGCATCGAGCAACGGCGAGGCGACCACGAGCGACAGGCCGCGCAGGCTAGGCTCCGCATCGGTCACCGCTTCCTGTGGCCGTTGCCACATCGTGCGCTTCTCCTGCCGGAGCCGGCCAAGGACATGCCGGCTCGGAAGCCAACCGCCGTTCTCCGGCGCCGCGGATGCGTACGACGAGGCGACGTTCCACTTCTCCTCCTGCAGCAACAGCACCCGGCCGGCATCGAGGCCTATGATCTGCACCAAGGCTTCCGCGGCCTTTTCGAGAAAATCGGCCGCACCGACCGTGCTCTGCAGCACGCCGATGGTCGTCTGGAGCCAGCCGACGAGGTCATCGAGCTGGGGACCCTGAAAGCCGGGTAAGGGCTGCACCCGCCGACTCAATTCCGCCAGGCTACCGGGCGCCAGAGTCTGCCCTTCCAGGGCTTGCACGCCGTATTCGTCGGCGCCTTCCATGCTGACGCTGATGGTCCGCTTATCGTATCCGTTCTGTGAACCCCGTCTTCAGCGCGGGGCGGCGTTACGTACCGCGAACCATGCCGGAGTGGTCGGATCTCGGACGGCCGTTGAAGTGTGTTCGAGAGCGTTAATGCGGGCGGAGGCGAAGGTCAACTTATGAGCCGTCTGGCGGCGGCGGACGCCAGCGGTCGGGAAGCCAGGCACGCAACACTTCTGGTGCCGGCTCGGGATCGTGGGCCAGGCGCTGGAGCAGATCATGCATGTACGCAAAGGCGTCCACGTGGTGGCGGTGACAGGTGGAAGTCACGCTGAATAAAATCGCCGCGGTGCGGCCGCCCTGGTTGCTGCCGGCGAATAACCAATTCTTCCTGCCAATGGCAATGTGCCGCAGCGTCCGCTCGGCCACGTTGTTGTCGATGTCCAAGAAGCCGTCCTGCAGGTAGCGCGTCAGGGCCTGCCAGTGCCGCAGCGCATAAGCGATCGCCTGGCTGATCGGACTCTTGGGCAGAACCTTCGCCGCCTCAGCCTCCAGCCAGTGCCGCAGGGCGTTCATGACCGGCAGCGCTTGTTCTTGGCGCAACTGGCCACGGAGCAGGTCGGCGTCGCCGCCCTGCAGGCCGCGCTCGGCCACGATCTTCTGGGCTTGTTCCTCGACCTGGTACAGTTGCCGAATGTGCGCCAGTACCAGATGGGCACGGACCGGATCGCTGTCCTTGGACTCGTAGAAGTTGCGCCGGCAGTGTGCCCAGCAGCCGAGTTCGATGATGGCACCGCTCAGGAAAAGATGATCGTAGATGTTGTGCGCGTCCGCATTGAGATAACCGCGATAGCTTTTGTTCTTGAGGAAAGCGTCGATGCCGCTGGCACTGTGATCGGCGCAGAAGTCAAAGACGTTGCAGGGATGATCGCGGTCGCCATAGTACAGCCACATCTGTCCGGACAAGGTCCGGCCCGGCGCCGTCTCGGGATCGAGGTAAGGCATCTTGGTGGCATCGGTGTGCACCAGCTTGGACTGACGCACCAAGTCGCCCATGAGCTCGACCACGGGCCGGAACAGCTGCGCCACCTGGGCCATCCAGGCGCACATGGTGGAGCGCGCCAGGTCGATGCCGTGCCGGCCGAGAATGCGTTCCAGCCGATGCAGCGGCAGATGATCGGCGTACTTGCTGGCGGCGATCTGCGCCAGCAGGCCGGGACCAGGCAGGCCCTTGTCGATCACTGCCACCGCCGCCGGCGCCGCCAGGACATGATCATGACACGTGCCGCAGGCGTACTTGCAACGCACGTGCTGCCAGACGAACAGGCTGGCCGGCTGGTAATCGAGTTGCTCGCTGATCTCCTCAGCGAATTTCTGGCAGACGCCGCCGCAATCCGGGCACAGGCGCTGGGCTTCGGGCAGGATGTGTTCCAGGCGGCGGCGCGGCAGATCCTCGGGCAATTTCTTGCGACCGTGTCCCCGGCGCCGCTGCGGCCGCGCAGTCGCGTCGTCCGGTTCGTCGGCAGGTGCCGGTTCCGCAGCCGGCGTCTCGGCCTGGCCGGGGACCAACTCCGGCAGCAGCCAGGGTTGATGGGGATTGAAGCGCTCCGCCTTGGGACCGTAAAGCCGGCGCAGCAGTTGATCGAGGCGCTGCCGCACTTCTTCCAGCTCACGGTCGCGTGTCTGCAACGTGGCCAGGAGTTCGCGGAGCATCTGCTGCAACAGGATCGGATCGTCAGGAAGAAGGGGGTTGGCAGCCGCGGCGCCTAAAGTCACATCCGTGCTCATACCAGATGATACGCGACTGCCCGGAAAAAGTTCCTCAGAAAAATAAAAAAGAGGGGAATACTCTTCAATGCCCGGCCGCGGCTGTCGCCGCGCTCGGCCGCTGATAGCGCCGCTGCCGCCGCACGCTCGCCAGATCGATGCCGTCCAGCAACAACGCCAATTCCGCCGGCCGCAGCGCCAGCCCATGCGCGCCGACCTGGCCGCGTGCACCGTCGGCGGCCGGCAGCGCGAACGTCCCCTCTTCCAGGCGCTTGTACCAGATCGCCAGGCCGTCCTGGTCCCAGTACAAGAGCTTGATGCGATCGCCACGCCGCGAGCGAAACACGAACAGATCCCCCGACAAGGCATCCTGACCCAGGTGCTCTTGCACCAGGCCTGCCAGGGAATCAAAGCTCTTACGCATGTCGGTCGGCAGCGTGCACAAAAACACCCGGCCCGGCAGAGACAGGCTCAGCATGACGACTCCTCCAACACCTGGAGTAGTTGGCGGAGCAAGTCCGCATCAAAGCCCGGACGAACGCGCAACAGGCGTCCTTCGGCGAGAACCACATCAATGGCCGAGGCCAGCGACGTGCTGGCATCCACAGCCAGCTTCAGGAAAGCAGGCCTGGCCGCTGCGTCGTTGACTTCGTTCTCCTGATCGCGGCGGGCAAGCTCCCGTCGCCAGGCATAGAAACTTGCTTCACTGAGTCCGTGCGCGGCACAAAAGCCGCGCCCTGTCAGCCCGCTACGTTGCCACTGGCGTAGCAGCCGCCGCCAGGTGTTCTCCTTCGTTGGATCGCGCCACTGTGCTTTCGGCATGGCAGTGCTCTCCTTTCGGAAAGCATGCTACCATGCGTGCCAAGGTGGGTTCACGGAACGGATAC
>DASZFN010000585.1:0-4189 GCA_035939715.1 Gemmataceae bacterium
GAGCTTGGCTTTCTCGAGCTTCAGCGTCTCCTCCACGAGAGGTAGGGCCAGGTCCAGCTTCCCGACATGGAAATACGCATTGGCGAGGTTATTCATGCAGGTGAGCGTGTGGGGATGTTCGGGGCCGAGCTTGGCTTTCATGAGCTTCAGCGTGTCTTCGAAGAGCGGCAGGGCCAGGTCCAGCTTCCCGACATGGAAATACGCATCGGCGAGGTTATTCATGCAGATGAGCGTGTCGGGATGCTCGGGGCCGACCTTGGCTTTCATGAGCTTCAGCGTCTCTTCGAAGAGCGGCAAGGCCAGGTCCAGCTTCCCGGCATCCTGATACGCCCCGGCGAGGCTGGCCATACTGGCGAGCGTGCCGGGATGTTCGGGGCCGAGCTTGGCCTGACAAGTTGTGCGGGCTTTCTCCAGCAGCACGATCGCCTTGCCCGGTTCCCCCAGGCCCAACAATGATTTGCCGAACTTACCCTGCATGGCCGCCACGACCAGCGGATCGCCGATCGACTCGCCTTCGAGCTGCGCCACCGCCTTGTCCAGCTTCTGCACCAGGATCGCCTGCAACGGCCGTTCCCCCTTCGCGATCTCCTTGGGGTCCAGGTTCTCGAAGATCGAGCCGAGCATGTCGTTGGCCTTTTCGATCTGCGCCAGCCGCTTCTGGGCCTGGTGCTTTTGCGCTTCCGCATCCAGTTTGGCCAGACGTTCGCCTTCGGCCCGGTCGGCCTCAGCTTGCTGGGCCCGCCGCGCCTCCTGCTCAGCGAGCCGCGCGGCCGCCTCCGCCCGCGTCGCCCGCACTGCTTGCCAGGTACTTACAGCCACGCCCGCCACCAGGAGCAGGGCGAGCGTCGCCGCCATCGTCAAGGCCGCCCGATTCTTCCGCGCGAACTTCCGCAGCCGGTAGCGGGCGCTGGGCGGCGCCGCCAGCACGGGCTCTCCGGCCAGGTAGCGCTGAATGTCCACGGCGAAGCCGTTGGCCGTCTCGTAGCGGCGGGTGCGGTCCTTCTCCAGCGACTTCATCGCGATCCAATCCAGTTCGCCGCGCACCAGCTTCGTCAACCGCGCCGGCTCCGTATGCCGGCCGACGGCCAGCGACGGCAGCGCCTGGCTGGAGCTCAGTCGGGTGCTCGGCCGCGGCGGTTCCTCCTCGCGGATCAGCCGCTTCATCTCGTCCCAGGCCGCCGCCTTGAATCGCTTCTTCTCCAGTGGCGTCGTACCGGTCAAGAGTTCGTAGAGCAGCACGCCCAGCGAATAAATGTCCGAGCGCGTGTCGACGTCGAGGTTGTTGAGCTGCGCCTGCTCCGGCGACATGTACAGCGGCGTGCCCAGCACCGACTCGTGGGCCGTGTGCAGCGTCCGCTCGGTCAGCGACTGGTGCATCGCCTTGGCCAGCCCGAAGTCGATAACCTTGGGCACCGGCTTGTCGTCGTAGGGGGCAACGAGAATGTTGGAGGGTTTCAGATCGCGGTGGATAATCCCCTTTTGATGGGCGTGCTGCACGGCCAGGCACACCTGCACGAACAAGTTGAGCCGCTCAGGCACGCTCAGCCGGGTGGCGTCGCAATACTCGGTGATCGGCACACCCTTGACGTACTCCATGACGAAGAAGGGCCGGCCCGTCTCGGTCAACCCGCCGTCGAGCACCTTGGCGATGTTGGGGTGGTCCATGACCGCCAGCGCCTGCCGCTCGGCCTCGAAGCGGGCCAGGACGGACTTCGAGTCCATGCCGGCTTTGATCAGCTTCAGGGCAACCTTGCGGCGCACCGGCTGCGTCTGCTCGGCGACCCAGACCGCGCCCATGCCGCCTTCGCCGATCGCTTCGAGCAGCTTGTACCGGCCGGCGATGACCGCGCCGGGCTGCTCTGGGGGAATGTAGGCTCCGGTTTGCTCCGGGCCGCCCGGGACGGGCCGGTCCAGCAGGTGCCCGGCACGCTGGTGGGCCCGCAACAGGGCCTCAACGTGGCCGCGGAGAGCGGCGTCGCCTGCGCACACCTGATCCAGGTATGCGGCCCGCTCTCCAGCGGTCGCCAGCGCCACGGCGGCGACGAAAATAGACTCGGTGCGGTCGGGGATAGACTCGGTGTGGTCGGGGGTCATGGCTCGATCCTCACTAAATCACCGTGCGAATCGCCAGCACACTAACCCGAAGCGTAAGCGAGGTCCTCGCTTACGCTTCGGGTTCGTGTAGCGGAATCGCGCATGGCTATTTTGGCTGCGCTGTCCCTTAGATAAGCGTCGTTTCACAACCGCGCGCCTCACGCGGTGCTGAGATTTATGTCGTTTTTTCGTCGAGGGCGTTGATCAGCCAGGCGCGGGCGTAAGTCCAGTAGCGGCTGGCGGTGGCGCGGGATATACCGAGGGCGGCTGCCGCTTCCTCCTCGGAAAGGCCGGCAAAATAGCGCAGCTTGACCAGCTCCGCCTTGACCGGATCCTTGGCGGTGAATCGGTCCAAGGCCTCGTCCAGGGCGAGGAGTTCTTCGGCGGGCACCTTGGCCGCAACCTCTACATCGGAAAGCGGCAGCCGCTCTCGATCCCCGCCGTGCCTGATACGCCGCTTCTGCCGGGCGTGATCGATCAAGATCCGCCGCATCGCCTCGGCTGCAACGCGGAAGAAATGGCGTCGGTCGGCAAACTGGAGATCGCCAACCAAGCGCACATAGGCCTCATGCACCAGCGCCGTCGCATCGAGCGTTTGCCCCGGTTTCTCGCAGGCAAGCTGTGCGGCGGCAAGTTGACGGAGTTCGTCATAGACCAAAGGCATCAGCTGGTCTGCGGCGTGCGGGTCGCCGGCGTCGATGGCGGACAGAATGCGCGTGACCTCAGACATGAAGGTAGCTTAGCCGAACTGTGCTTCCCGGTCACTTCTTCTCCGTCTTCTTCTGGGCCGCTTTGGTCGCGTCGACCGGAGCCACGTCCTGCCGCAGGCGGCGGCAAGAATCCCACTTTCACGGGCTGGGATACTTCGGCGTTCCGCCTGGCGTACAATATCACCAGCGTCATTCACTCGCGGTGCGAGCTAAGCATTGAGCCGGTCTTCTGGCCGAAACTGGAAGACGAAGAGCGGAACTTGCTGCCGCTTGTTAGGCCGAGCTAAGGGGGATAAACGATGCGCACGTTTTGGGGAGCACTCATCATTCTGACGACGACGGCTTTGGGTGTGGCATGCTTGGTTTTATTGTCGTCGTGAAAATGAAACGAAATCAACGAAAATGAAACGAAATGCGAGTTGCCAGGGCTAAAAAGAAGCAAAGCCCAGGAATGCAGTGAAAGTGCCGTCGCTGAGAGCGGTCACGGCCAGAGCGCCCGGATGCGGCGCTCGATTCGGCGTTTCATTAGCTCAACAAAGGATAGTTCGGATCGGACGAACTGTTTCCTGGTCACGCCGAAATCGCGACGCGCCAATGCCCCGTTGCGGACGGTCATTATGTTAAGTTTCACTACTATCCTATTGTCGTCTTCATCGACCCAAGTAAGTATATCCGACTGGCTTTCCCCAATCCCAACGAGTTCAGCATACTGCCAGTCCCCCAGTAACTCGGCCAGTTCCTCCAGGCTCATTCCGAATCGAATCTTGTCGCAGCCCGCTCGGCTGATACCAATAGGGGGGGCTTCGCCAACCGGAATCAGCAGGTAGCCCGCCACGACCGCGACCAGCATGAACCCGGTCCCAGCCCAGAACCACCAGCGTTTAAGTAGCCAGCGCATGCCCGATTCTACCTCCTTGGCGGCGCAGCTTGTTCAGTCCCACTTGACGCCGATCTTCGCCGCACCTTTCTTAGCGTACCATTCCAGGGTTTCCCAGGCGGTTGCAAGGTGCAAGTGTTTCTCGATTGCGCTGTCGTTCAAAAACCGAACATCAATGCGATTTGGACCATGTTCCCAGCAGTGACTCCCTATCAACCAAGCCGCGAAGCTACTTGGCACATCGCCACCTTTCTCTTCCCCGAGAATCGCCTTGACTTCCTCTAGGCTCATCCCTTCCTGAATCCGGTCAAAGTTCGCTTGCGTGACCCGGCTCTGGCTGAAGGAGATTAACGCCACGCTCCCGGCCAGCCCCAGGAGCAGGACCAGACCGAGCCAGACGTACCAGCGCTTGAGCAGCTTCCCCATGCCCCGATTCTACTGCGTCCGCTAACTCACCGCACGCAGCATTCGCAAACCGAGCAGTCGGAATTCGCATTTGGCGCCGACA
>DASZFN010000586.1:0-2521 GCA_035939715.1 Gemmataceae bacterium
GATGTTACCCTTAGCAATCTCCGGCGTCAGCCGCGCCGCGTGCAAATCAAAAAAGATGCGATCCGGATTGCTGATTCGCGCCGACGTGTACTGCACCCTGTCCTCGAGATCGATGGTGATCCGCGTAGATTCCGCCGAGGCGCTCGTGGTGATCCGCCGCACCCGAGGCATGCTTCCTTGCGGAGTGTACTCTGGCGTCTTCGGCAGTTCTTCCGTTCTCTCGGGCGCCGGAGCCGATTCCGCTGCCGACGGTGCGGCGTCACTGTTCCTCAACAGCGCCAGCTCCGCCAGGGCTTCTTCCACTTCGCGGTGGTGCTGCGAACGCGGATATTTTTTCAGGAAATCTTCATAGCTCTTCGTTGCCAGCGCCGTGTCGCCCAGCTCTTCTTTCTGCAAATGCGCAATGCGCAGCGCCGAATCCTGGCAATACCGGCTCTTGGGATATTCGTGTACCAGGAATTGATAGGAATCCACCGCCGATTGGTAGTAGCTGCGGCCAAAGCGGTCGCCCATTTCCGTGTACAACTCGGCGACGGCCAGCAGCGCCTCGGGCACCTCCGCTGCGTGTGGTGTAATCAGATAGACGCGGCGATAACTGGTGACAACCAGTTTGTACTCTGCGAGGGTGCGTTGGTTGGAGGGCTTGCTGTTGAGGTTGGCGCGCTGTTCTTCCGCTCTGGCGAACTGCGCTCCGGCGGCTTGGCGCTTGACGCTCGCGGTGCCGGCTGCGAATGACGGCGCGGCCGCGCCAACGCACAACCATGCAAGCGTAAACGCCAGCGCCACAAAAACTGGCGAAACACGGGCGAAGCTCCTGTTGAAATTCTTTCCCCCAACCGCCATGCGCGCCCTGCGTCCTTATCTGACCTGGAATGACCCCGTCATGCCGGGGCCTGCTCAGTCATTCGTGAAGACGGCGCGGCCGCTCGTATCGACATCTTTGTGGATTGCGCGTGGATTGAACCATGCATCCCCAAGACGGCCCGAGCCAGGCCGGAAATAAGCATTCTGCACCTTATGAACGTAGTCCCGCGTTTCGCGAAACGCAGGGACGCCGTGAGCACGATCCACGGCTCCCTCACCCGCATTGTACGCCGCCAGGGCCAGATCCAGGTTGCCATTGTATCGTTCTAGCAACGTCTTGAGGTAATGGACTCCGGCGTCGACGTTTTGCTTCGGGTTGAACACGTCATTCGCTCCAAATCGCTGAGCCGTGGTCGGAATCAACTGCATCAAGCCAGCGGCTCCTCTGTTGGAGACCGCCACCGGATTCCAGTGTGATTCCGTCTCGATCACCGCGCGGACTAAAGCTGGATCCAAGCTGTGGCGATCCGCCGCTTCTCGCACGAGCATCTCGACGCCGTCGCGATCAATGCTCATCGCGGGACGCGAGCGCCCTGTAAGAGAAGATTCAGCGGAGAGGTAGATGGTTGTGCGCGGCTTGGTCGCGGATAGCTTGGCGGAGTGCGTCGGTTCGGCGTTGACGAAGAGCCGGCGTCCGGTGTCCTCCGTAACCCGGGTGATCTGGGCGCTGGAGGACCGTGCACACACTGCCAGCGTTCCCAGAACGAGCCATGCCGCGTTTGCCGTGCGTCTGCTCATAGGGTGCCTTGGGGAAGGCAAATCATAACGAGATATAGTTTTAACCCTGACCCCGTCAGGGTCAATGCGACTTCGGTACTACCGACATAGGTGCAAAGTCATGTTCTGAGCAGGGAACTGTCTCCTGCCAGACACGCCTGCCTGCCCGCAGGCAGGCTTCTGGCGCTACAGGGTATTATAGCAGGGGCTCCAGGAGGGCGGGGAGGCTCTGCAAGGCCAATTTTAGGCCACCTGTGTCCTTTCCGCCAGCCTCGGCCAAATCGGGTCTCCCGCCTCCGGACCCGCCTACCTGTTTGGCCAGAGCCTGTATCAGCTTGCCAGCATGGACTTTAGCGGTCAGGTCCTTGGTAACTCCTGCAATTAGGGCGACTTTGCCGTCCTCGGGCATCCCCAGAGCAACCACCCCGGAGCCCAGCTTCTGCCGCAGGCTGTCCACAAGCTGCCGCAGGCCTTCCCGGTCCACATTTTCGACCTCTGCCGCGATGACTTTGACGCCTTTGACCATCTGAACGCGTCCAGCGAGTTCATCCAACTGGCTAAGCGCCCCTTTGCGCTTCTGCTCCCCAAGCTGCTTCTCAAGTTGCTTGGCCGTTTGCGATAGCTTTTCGACCTGGGCCAGCACCGCGTCTTCACCCACGTTGAGCTGCGTGGCCAGTTGCCTCAGCGTGCGCGCCTGGTTTTGAAAATGCTCCAGCGCGCCGATGCCGGTAACAGCTTCGATGCGGCGGACGCCCGCCGCGACAGACTCTTCACTTACGATTTTCAGCACGCCAATGTCGCCCGCGCGTTTCACGTGGGTTCCGCCGCACAATTCCTTGGAGTAGAAGCCACGAGCCGCACGGGGGTCGGGAATGGTCACCACGCGGACGTTGTGTTCGGGATACTTGTCGCCGAAGAAAGCCAGCGCGCCGGAGGCCAG
>DASZFN010000587.1:0-5880 GCA_035939715.1 Gemmataceae bacterium
GAATTTGCCGGCGGCGAAGACACAGCGGTTGATTTTCCCGGCGGCATTCGCCTCCGCCGCCGCGGGCGGGTGGTCCTGGTTGGTCCGGTTTTGTAAGATTGCTCTTTCCGCGCAGGTTCGAGCGACGCTATGCGCACAAACTTCTCAGAGAATTGCAACCATGTCATTGCGTCCGATTCGCCGCGCCCTGCTCAGTGCTAGCGACAAGACCGGTCTCGTAGACCTGGCCCGCGTGCTGGCCGGCTTTGGCGCTGCCCTTGTCTCCACCGGCGGCACACGCCAGGCGCTTCAGGCTGCCGGGCTCGCGGTGCAAGATATCTCGGAAATAACCGGCTTTCCTGAGATTCTCGACGGCCGCGTCAAAACCCTGCATCCGTTGGTGTATGGGGGAATTCTGGCCGTCCGGAACAACGCCGAGCACATGGCCACGCTTCAGCAGCAGGGCATCACGCCCATCGACATGATCGTCTGCAACCTCTATCCGTTTGAAGCGACTGTCGCTCGCCCCGGCAGCACGCACGAGGAGATAGTCGAAAACATCGATATCGGCGGACCGAGCATGGTGCGCGCGGCGGCCAAGAACTATCATGACGTGGCGATCCTTTCCGACCCGCAGCAGTACGCCGGGGTGATCGAAGAGCTTCAGGCCCGTGCTGGCGCCCTTGACCTCGAAACGCGCCGGAGACTCGCGGCGGCGGCTTTCGCGCGCGTTGCCGCGTATGACGAGGCGATCAGTAGCTACTTCGCTGGCCAGGCCGGCAGCGAACAGTTCCCGCCGCGGCTCAAGCTATCCTTCGAGCGACGGCTGGCGTTACGCTACGGTGAGAATCCGCACCAACAAGCGGCTTTCTACGTCGACCCAGCCTGTCGCTACGCTTGTGTCGCCACCGCCAAGGCGCTTCATGGAAAAGAACTCTCTTACAACAACCTGCTCGATCTGGATAGCGCTTTGAACCTGGTACGGGAGTTTGCCGAGCCCGCGGCGGTGGTGATCAAGCACAATAATCCCTGCGGCGCTGCCCTGGGCAGCACGCTGGAAGAAGCCTTTCGCAAGGCGTATGAGGGCGACCCGCTCAGCGCCTATGGCGGCGTGCTTGGCTTTAATCGTGAGGTGGATGCGGCCACGGCTCAGCAGATTACTGAGCCCAATCGCTTTGTCGAATGCATCATCGCGCCCGGTTTCAGCAAGGAGGCATTCGGCCTTCTGACGACACGGCCGTCGTGGAAAAAGAGTGTTCGGCTCATTGAGACGGGCCCGCTGGAAGATGACGGCGCCCGCGCGCTCGTACCCGATTTTCGGCGCGTGGATGGCGGGCTGCTCGTGCAGGCGCGCGATCTTTCGACGGAAGATTTCGCCAGATTGCAGGTGGCCAGCAAACGCGCTCCCACGGCGCGGGAGCTGGCAGACCTGCACTTTGCCTGGGTGGTGTGCAAACACGTGAAGAGCAATGCTATTGTTCTGGCCAAAGACGCAATGGTTGTCGGCGTCGGCGCCGGCCAGATGAGCCGGGTTGACTCCGTGCATCTTGCGGTGCGCAAGGCGGGGGACCGAAGTCGCGGCGCCGTGCTGGCATCGGACGCGTTCTTCCCGTTCCGTGACAACATCGACGAGGCAGCCCGGGCCGGCATCACCGCCGTGGTGCAGCCTGGCGGATCTCTGCGTGACCAGGATTCAATCCAGGCCTGCGACGAACATAACCTGGCCATGGTGGTGACCGGGGTCCGCCATTTCCGGCATTAGAAGCAACGCGTGGTCTGGTATGGATTCCTGGCAAGCCAGCCCTCACCATCATTCTTCCACGCGCGTCGCATAGAAACCAGTCTCCCGTTCCTGCATGCGCGAAGAGCCCGTAATGGCCTTGCCGTCGCCGGTGAACATCCAACCTTGAAATTCCTGGCGGCTGCGCGGGAAGCGGATGGTGAACTGGAGCGCATGCTTGGCGGGGCCGACCTTGCCTTCGACATCATATTTTTGCCCGTCCTTGTCGGAATAATAGGAGCCGCTAACGGCGCCGTCAGCCGCCACTTCCAGCTTTAGCGTCCCGGAGCGGCGGCCGTCGTCGTGGAGCTTGTAGGCGCCGGTGAAATAACGCGGCTCGAATGTGTCGCCGACAACCAGCCGGCTCGTTTTGCGCGGCGCCGCGTTCGGCACGGGCTTCATGACCAGAAAAAGCCTCGCCTTGCCGATGGGTTCGACGTAGCTCTTGTCCCCTTGTACTACAAAATGGAAGTCACCGCCGAGCGCGGCGGGGACGATCTGCCCGATGTCCAGACTCAAACGGAACCCGGCGAAAAGACGGACATTCTGCCCGGCGCATTGTATTGCTCGTTCCTGGCCTTCGCGATAGGTGACATAGCGATCGACGAGGAGAATCGGCACGGAGCTCGTGCTATCCACCTTCTGTCGCGCGGCCTGCACGACAAGCTTGCTGAAACGGGCTTCATTGGTTTGCACGATCAGCAGAGCGCCCGCTCCCGAAAGGACCCGGTCATTGTCCGCAATCATCTCCGCAGCCACCTGCTTCAATTCCTTGACCTCAGGCAGTCCCACAGCCTTGGCAAGAACCGGATTGGTGTAATAGTCGAATGAGTCTGCCGACAATGCGGGGCCGGCGGCGAAGATTAGCGAGAGGGCAAGAGAGAAACAGCAACAGCGCAGCATCTTCAAATCTCCAGAAATGCAGGGGGCTACGGATTCTTCGGGGAAGGATTCAATGCTTCCGCAAGCGTCTTTGCCAATCCGGCGATCTCGCCGGCAACCTCGGGAAGGGAGCGCTTGCCGATTTCTTCCAGTTTCCTGACCAGAGCGCTGCCGACGATAACGCCGTCCGCGACCTCGCGCAGGAGGCGAACCTGCTCCGGCTTGCTTATACCGAAACCAACGCAGACCGGCAGATCGGTCTGCACGCGCAGCCAACGAAGCTGGCTTACCAGTTCATCGGGCAGCTGGTCGCGCTCGCCGGTAATGCCGGCGATGCTGACGTAATAGAGAAAGCCGCTGGAGGCGCGGGCGATGCGCACGGCGCGTTCGCGCGGCGTCGTCGGCGTCACCAGGTGAATGAGCTTGAAATCTCGGGCAGCCGCCAGCCGTGCAAATTCATCCGCCTCATCGATCGGCAGGTCGGGGACAATGGCGCCGCTGAGGCCGGCCGCCGTTGCTTGCTCCAGGAACGATTCCCTGCCGCGTCGCTGTACCAGGCTGTAGGAGATCATGCCGGCCAGGGGAATTCCCGCCTGCGCAAAAGCCGGATCGTGGGAAAGCCCGGCAAGCATCCGAAAAATGTCGTCGACACGAATTCCCCGATTCAGGGCGCGCGTGTAAGACGCCTGAATGACGGGACCATCCGCAATGGGATCGCTATAGGGAAAGCCGACCTCGATCAGGTGAGCGCCGCTGAGGGCCAGGTCCCGCAATAATTTCTCTGTGGCGGCCAGATCGGGATCGCCCGCCGTCAGGAATGGAATGAAGGCCTTGCGACCTTCCTTGCGCAGGCGACGGAAAAGCATGTCGATTTGGTTCATGATGACCTGGCGGAGCCTTAAATCTCCTGACCCTGCAGGCGAGCCACCTCAAAGCAATCCTTGTCGCCGCGCCCGGAGAAGCAGATGACGACCACGTCTTCCTTTGCCCCTCGCGCTGCCAGCCGCATCGCTTCAACCACCGCGTGCGCGGTTTCCAAGGCGGGAAGAATGCCTTCCAACCGTGAGCAAAGATTGAAGCCGGTCAAGGCATCCTCATCGGCGACGTGGGTATAGCGCACGCGGCCGGTGTCTTTCCAGTAACTGTGTTCGGGCCCGACGCCCGGGTAGTCCAGACCGGCCGAAACCGAATGCACATCCGCGGTCTGGCCGTCGTCATTTTGCAGGACATAACTGTAGCTGCCATGCAAGACACCCGGCCTGCCGAAGCTCAATGTCGAGGCATGCCCGCCCGGAGCGGGTCCCTTGCCGCCGGCTTCAACGCCGACCAGATCGACGCCGTTATCGCCGATGAACGGATAAAACATTCCGGCCGAGTTGCTGCCGCCGCCGACACAAGCCACGACGAGGTCCGGCAGCCGGCCAATTTGCTCCAGACATTGCCGGCGCGTTTCCTGACCGATGACGGCCTGGAAATCGCGCACCATGAGAGGAAAGGGATGCGGCCCCACGACGCTGCCGATGATATAGTGCGTGTGCCCGACTGTCGCCATCCAGTCGCGCAAGGCCTCGTTGATGGCGTCGCGCAGCGTGCGGCTGCCGCTTGCAACGGAAACCACTTCGCTTCCCAGGGCGCGCATCTTGAAAACATTCAGGCGTTGCCGGCGAACATCCTCGGCGCCCATGTAAACCTGGCACTGCAGGCCGAACAGGGCGGCGGCAGTGGCGGTGGCAACGCCATGCTGGCCGGCGCCGGTCTCGGCAATGATACGCGGCTTGCCCATGCGCCGGGCCAGCAGGGCCTGGCCGATACAGTTGTTGATCTTGTGGGCGCCGGTATGACTCAAATCCTCGCGCTTGAGATAGATGCGCGCGCCGCCGGCTTCCTGCGTCAGCCGCGCCGCGAAATACAGCGGCGTGGGCCGGCCGACGTAGTGGCGCAGGTAATCGTGAAACTGCCGCTTGAATTCCGGATCGTCCCGCGCACTCTCATATTGCTCGGTGAGCTGATGCAGCGCGAACATCAAGGTCTCGGGCACATAACGACCGCCATACGGACCAAAGCGGCCTCGCTCGTCCGGGACAGAAGGGCTGGCAGAAGGCATGAGGATCTCACAAAAAACACGTCCGCGTAGGACGGATTGCCAATCCGTCCTACTCTAACAGAAGATTTAAGCTACGTTACCACGCCGGCGCGGTCGGGCGAAGGGCAAGCGGGGTATTTTCCCCAGCCCCATCTGTTTATAATCGCTGGAAGCGTGCGTCATCCAAGGACCCGTCTCCCAGCAAAGCAGAGTCATCGCGTGCCCGAGTTGCCAGAAGTTGAAACCGTCGTGCGTGAATTGCGGCCACGCCTGCTAGGGCGGCGCTTGCAGGCGGTCACTGTCAGCCGGCACCGCTTGCGCAAGCCCTGGCTGCAGCAATGGGCGCGTCTGCTGCGCGGCCGGCGCGTTGCCGCGGTCCGCCGGCGGGGCAAGTGGATCATCCTCGACCTGGACAATCAGGTGCACCTGGTGGTTCACCTTGGCATGACGGGCCAACTGACCGTGAAGATGTCCCGCGAAGCGGCCGGGACCCACACGCACCTGGTGTTCAGGCTGGACCGCGGCCGGCAGGAACTCCGCTTTCGCGACGTCCGCCGTTTCGGCAGCGCCACGGTATTTCCGGACAGCCGGCGCCTCGACGATTTCTTTCAGAAGGCGGAGCTGGGACCCGAGCCGTTTGCGCTGCCGGCCGGCTACTGGCGCGAACAACTGGCCAGGACCAATCGCTCCTTGAAAGCGGTGTTGCTGGACCAGCGCGTTGTCGCGGGAGTAGGGAATATCTATGCCGACGAGTCGCTCTTCCAGGCCCGGCTTTATCCAGCGCAACGTGGGCGCGACACCAGCGTGGCGGAAGCCGCTCGCCTGCGCCGCGCCATCGTGCAGGTATTGAATCAGGCCATCGAGCGCCGCGGGTCGAGTATTCGCGATTACATCGGCGCTTCGGGGCAGCAAGGAGAATACCAGAGGGAGTTTCGCGTCTATGGCCGCACGGACGAGCCTTGCCTGCGCTGCGCGACCCCGATCGTTTGTATGCGGTTGGCAGGCCGTTCGACGCACTATTGTCCGCAGTGCCAGAGGTTGAAGTAGGACAGGTTTGTAACCTGTCCTGGACGTTCGGCAGGTTAAAAACCTGCCCCACGAACCGCAATGTCTTACCGTGCCTTCAAACGTCTGTTGGGAGAGACCAGCCTCGAGC
>DASZFN010000588.1:0-5357 GCA_035939715.1 Gemmataceae bacterium
TGACTTCAACGTCTATGCCCTGTGCGGCGACGGCTGCATCATGGAGGGCATCTCCACCGAGGCCGCCTCCCTCGCCGGCCACTGGAAGCTGTCCAACCTGTGCTGGATCTACGACAGCAACAAGATCACCATCGAGGGACATACAGACCTCGCCTTCAGCGAGGACGTCGCCACGAAGTTCCTGGGGCTGGGCTGGAACGTCACGCGCGTGGGCGACGCCAACGACCTGGAGATGCTCGACCGGGCGTTTCGCGTGTTCAAGCAGACGCGCGACCGGCCGACGCTGATCATCGTCGAGAGCCACATCGCCTGGGGTGCGCCGTCGAAGCAGGACACCAGCGCCGCCCATGGCGAGCCGCTCGGCGAGGAGGAGATCCGGCTTACGAAGCGCAACTACGGCTGGCCGGAGGACGCCAAGTTCCTGGTGCCCGACGGCGTCTACGAGCACTTTCGCGACGGCATCGGCCGGCGCGGCCGGGAGCTGCACCAGGCCTGGCAAGGCCGCTTTGACGAGTACCGCAAGCAGTACCCCGAGCTGGCCGACCGCCTCTTCCGGATGCAGCGCCGCCAACTCCCCGAGGGTTGGGACAAGGACTTGCCGAGCTTTCCGGCAGACCCCAAAGGTAAGGCGACGCGGGAAACCTCGGGCCAGGTATTGAGCACCCTGGCGAAGAACATTCCCTGGCTCCTGGGCGGTTCGGCGGACCTGGCGCCGTCCACCAAGACGCGCTTGACGTTCGAGGGCGCGGGCGACTTCAGCGCGGCGAACCCCGGCGGCCGCAACCTGCACTTCGGCGTCCGCGAGCACGCCATGGGGGCAGTTCTCAATGGGCTATCGCTGTGCAAGGTGCGGCCTTTCGGTTCGGGTTTCTTGATTTTCAGCGACTATGGCCGCAACCCGCTGCGCCTGGCGGCAATCATGGAGATTCCGGTCGTCTACGTTTTCACGCACGACTCCATCGCCGTGGGTGAGGACGGGCCCACGCACCAGCCGATCGAGCACCTCGCCTCGCTGCGGGCGATCCCCGGCTTGATCACTTTGCGACCCTGCGACGCCAACGAGTTACTGGAGGCGTGGAAGATGATCATGGAGCTGCGTCATGAGCCGGTCTGTCTCATCCTGACGCGGCAGCCGGTGCCGACCCTGGACCGCACGAAGTACGCCTCGGCCGAGGGACTCCGCAAGGGCGCTTACGTCCTGGCCGATGCGCCGGGCGGCAAGCCGGATGTCTTGCTGCTGGCCACCGGCAGCGAGGTCAGCCTCTGCATTCATGCGTATGAGCAGCTCAAGGCGGAAGGGATCAAGGCGCGCGTGGTGAGCATGCCTTCCTGGGAGATGTTTGAGCACCATTGTCGCAATAACCCGGCTTACCGGGAGAGCGTCCTGCCATCGGCGGTGACGGCGCGCGTGTCAGTGGAGCTGGCGTCTACCTTCGGTTGGGAGCGCTATGTCGGGCCCAACGGGCAGGCGCTGGGCATGAGGACATTCGGGGCGTCGGCGCCGCTGAAGGAGTTGCAGAAGAAGTTCGGCTTCAGTCCCGAGCATGTCGTGGCTGCTGCCAAAGAGCAGTTGCGGCTGGTGCGCCGATAACGAGGAGAAGCGGCAATCAATCAGCGGCCGAACGATTGGGTCGCCCCATGGAAATGAACCCCATGACGGCATGGATACCTATTGGACCAAAGTCCAATAGCTTCCGGCGGGCCTTCCGGTAAACATGCTGGCAAGGCCAAAAAAAGGAGGATCACAACATGTGCAGGCGAATCTTAATAAGCAGCGGGATCGTGGTTCTGATGATCATGCCGGGCGCAGCCCTGGCTGGTGGCCATGGGGGTGGCGGTCACGGCGGTGGAGGTCATGGCGGTGGAGGTCATGGCGGCGGTGGCCATGGCGGTAGTTGGCATGGGGGCGGCCACGGCGGCAGTTGGCATGGCGGGCACGGCAATGGCTGGGGGTGGGGCTGGGGAGGCTATGGCCTGGGACTTGGTTGGGGTTACCCTGGCTACTACGGTGGTTACGGGTATGGGCAGGACTATGGGGGCTACAGCTACGCGCCGGCTTATAACTACGCACCTGACCCCTATTACGATTACAACTCTGCGCCTTACTACGGTTCTTCCGAATCTGCCTACTACAGTCCGAACGGAGGGGCGGCGTCAGCCAACACGGTCCTGATCAACGTTCACTTACCCGATCCGAACGCCCAGGTGTGGTTCGAAGGAACCGCCACTTCACAGCGCGGCAGCATGCGCCAGTTTGAGTCGCCGCAGCTCACGCCGGGCCGTGACTATATTTACGGCATCCGCGCCGAGTGGAGTCAGAATGGCAAGACCGTCTCCCAAACAAGAGAGGTCCGCCTGCAAGCGGGAGATCAGCTAACAGTCGACTTCGGCCGCCAGGCGCCGTCCCGACAGGCACCACCCCGCTCATCTACGCCGCCGCCCCCGCCACGGCCTCGCCCCGGCGGTTAGCGCCGGTTGGAGGTAGGTCCCGCTTGTCGAGCGGGACCTGGACCGGTCCCGCTCGGCAAGCGGGACCTACCCGAATCCCTCGGGAAACCAGGAGATAAATCATGCGACGCATTTTGGTTTGCCTCGGAGTGATGATCGGCTTGTCGGCGGTGGTAGTACTGGCCGTGCAGAGCCGGCCGGGCCCGGCAAAGCAAGCCTCAGCGGCCGAGCCGTTGCCACCGGATGAACCCAAGGCACAAGCCAGCGCGGACAGTTCGGCGGACGAGGAGGCTATCCGGGCCAATATTGCCAAGTTCGTGAAAGCCTACAACGCCGGAGACGCAAAGGCAGTGGCTGCTTTATTCACCGTGGACGGACAGATCGAGGACAAGGATGGGGACAAGACCGATGGGCGCGCGGCGATTGAAGAAGATTTCGCCGAGATGTTTGCCGGAGCGCCGCACAAACGCATCGAAGTCTTCGTCGACTCCATCCGCTTCATCGGCAAGGAGCTGGCGGTGGAGACCGGCTCGACGAAGGAAACTGCCGCGCCGAACGAACCGCCGGAGTATGACCGCTACACCGTGCTTCATGTCAAACGCGACGGCAAGTGGCAAATGGCTTTGGCCCGCGACGAAGAAGGTCCCTCTGCCACGGCCCACGAACGGCTCGAGCCGCTTGCCTGGCTGGTCGGCGAATGGATCGACGATGGCGGCAGCAGCGTGGTCGTATCGTCGTGCCGTTGGAGCGACGACGGCAACTTTTTGTTGCAGAACTTCAAGCTCCAGTTGAACGGCCGCAACGCCATGAACGTCAGCCAGCGCATCGGCTGGGACCCGGTTGCCAAGCGCATCCGCTCCTGGGTCTTTGACTCGGAGGGGGGTTATGGCGAGAGCGCCTGGACGCGCGAGGGCAACGCCTGGATTATCAAGGCCACGGGCGTCCGGCCGGACGGGACCACGGCATCGGCTACCAATCTACTGATGCCAACCGGAACCAACGGTTATGTGTGGCGCTCGACGGACCGTATTGTCGGCGACGAGCGCCAGGCACCGACCGAGGTGAAGGTCGTTCGTAAGCCGCCGCAACCCGAAAAAACAGCGCCGTGAAGCCGCAGGCGACCCTGATTTTCACACATGGAGTATTAGCCATGAGGAACCGGATTTGGATTACCATCGGCGTTTCGCTGACACTGGTCTGGGTCGCCACCGAAGCGTTCGGAGGCCGGGGCGGCGGCGGGCGCGGGGGCGGTGGTGGCCGCGGCGGTGGCGGCGGTGCCCGGGCTGGCGGCGGCGGCCGTCCCAGCGGTGGCGGTGGCGCTCGCCCTGGCGGCGGCGCGCGCCCTAGCGGTGGCGGCGCCCGGCCCGGTGGCGGCGGTGGCGGCGGACGGCAAGGCGCTAATCGTACGCCGTCCTTTAGCCAGCCCGGCGGCGGCCGGCCGGGTGGCGGTGGCCGACCCGATATCGGGAGCCGGCCGGGCGGCGGCCGACCGGACATTGGTAGCAGGCCTGGCGCCGGTAACCGGCCGGGTGGCGGCCGACCGGACATCGGCAGCAGGCCTGGCGGTGGCCGACCGGACGTTGGCGGCAGGCCCGGCGTCGGTAACCGGCCGGGTGGCGGCGGCCGACCGGACATCGGCAGCAGGCCTGAAGCTGGCAATCGACCAGGCGCCGGCGGCCGGCCTGGAGTCGCTGGCGGCCCTGGCATCTCGACCTTGCCTGCCACGCGACCGGGAGCAGGCGGCCGGCCCGGCGTTGGCGGCGGCCCCGGGATTTCGACGCTGCCCTCCACGCGACCGGACATTGGCGGGCGGCCCGGCGTCGGTAGCCGGCCGGGCATCTCGACCTTGCCTGCCCTTGGCGCAGGCGCCGCGCTGGGTGCGGGCCTCGCCAACCTGGGTGATCGCCCGTCAGCCACGCTGCCGGGGCTGGGCGACCAACGCCCGGGAGCCAGCCAACTTCCTGCCAATCCCTCGGTCGGGGAACGGCGCGACGCCCTGAGCGAGCGGCTGGGAGGAGAAGGCCGGCCGGAACAACTCCCCGCGCGCGATCGCGAACAGGTACGCCAGGATCGGCAACAGACTCGCGACGACCGGCAAGAGAACCGCGGCCAGACTCGCGACGACCGGCGAAAAACCGGCGACGAGCGGCAGCAGAACCGCGACCAGACTCGCGACGACCGGCAACAAACGCGCGATGATCGGCAGCAAAACCGCGGGCAGACTCGCGACGACCGGCAACAAAACCACGAGCAGGTCCGTGAGGACTGGCAGCAACAGCGCGATCAGATTCGCGAGGACTGGCAAGGGCATCGCGACGAAGCCCGCAACGACTGGCAGGACTTTTTTGGCGATCATTACGGAAGATATGGCGGCTGGTACTCCGGTTACGCGCCGGGATACTGGGGGCGGTGGGATTCTCTGTGGGACAGGTATCCGGTAGCGGCCGCGCTCGGCTTAACGTCGTGGGGCGCCAACAGTGTTGGATATCTGTTCGGCTATGCCGATTACGTCAACCCCTACTACGTCGAGAGCATGCCCGCCTACTACACCGAGCCGATCATAACCGTACCGATTGAGCCCGTAACCGTACAAGGGACGGCACAGGCGGCGCCCCAGCCGCCAGGCGTCTCAGCGGAAGCTGTGACCAAATTTGACCAGGCACGGGCAGCGTTTCTCGAAGGGCGGTACGAAGAGGCGCTGAAACTCACGGACGCGGCCGTCACCCAGATGCCGCGCGACGCCGTGCTGCACGAATTCCGCGCGCTCGTGCTCTTCGCGTTGCAGCGCTACGCGGAGGCGGCCGCGACCATTCACCCGGTCCTGGAAGTGGGCCCGAGTTGGGACTGGAAGACGCTGAGCGGTCTCTATCCCAATAACGACGTGTACACGTCCCAGCTCCGCGCTCTCG